>NZ_JBHWUU010000001.1:207649-428040 GCF_042737375.1 Streptomyces sp. NPDC060000 | reverse complement strand
CCGCCCTGGTGCGCGTCGCGGGGCCCTGCCGCCGGCGCGCGCACCGGCGGGGCGGCGTTGCGCCCTGCCCACGGCCGCGGGCGTAACCCGCCCCTCGGTTACCGCCCGCGTCCGCCCTCGACCCGGGCCCGCCGGTGCGGCGGCGGGCCCGGGTTGGGTCCTCCCGTCCGTGTCCCGCCCGGCCCGTCCGGGCGGGCATCGACGGTTCCCCCTGCCCGTTCCCCCGCCCCGCGGCGGCGGCCCGGCGACCGCGGGGGTGCTCCGCCCACCGCGGCACGATCCCAGGAGACACATATGCAGAGCACTGAGCAGTCCCGTCCCGTCGCCCTGGTGACCGGCGGTTCGCGCGGCATCGGCCGGGCCGTGGTCCTCCGTCTGGTGCGGGACGGCTTCGACGTGGCGTTCTGTCACCGCTCCGGCGGCGAGGACGCCCGGACACTGGAGAAGGAGGCGTCGGAACTCGGTGGCCGCGCCGTCGGTTCCCGGGCCGATGTCGTCGAACAGGAAGCCGTGCAGGAGTGGGTGGCGCGGACCGAGCGGGAACTGGGCCCGTTGCAGGCGGTCGTGACGTCGGCGGGCATCGTCCGGGACGGTCCCCTGGCCACCATGGACGACGCCGCCTGGCGCGACGTCGTGGACGTCAACCTCACCGGCACCTACAACGTGTGCCGCGCGGCCGTCTTCCCCATGATGAAGCGCAGGTCGGGCTGCGTGGTCAACGTCTCCTCGGTGTCCGGGGTGCTCGGCAACGCCACCCAGACCAACTACGCGGCCACCAAGGCGGGGATCATCGGGTTCAGCCGGTCCCTGGCGAAGGAACTGGGCAGGTTCGGCATCCGGGTCAACGCGATCGCGCCGGGCTTCATCGACACCGAGATGCTCGGCGGACTGTCCGAGAAGACCCGACGCGACCTGTTGGCCTCGATCTCGCTGGCCCGGTTCGGAACGGCGGACGAGGTCGCCGACGGTGTCTCCTACCTCGTGAACGCGTCCTACGTGACCGGGTCCGTGCTGCGGGTGGACGGCGGCGTCATCGGCTGACCGCGGCCCGGCCGGCTCTACGCGCCGCCCTGCGGGACGTCCGGCACGGCGTGCGGCCGGACGTCCGGCGGGGCGTCCGGCGCGGCGTGGGGCGGGCGGGCTCCGGCCGATGTCACCTGCGGGAACCGGACGTGCGCCGTCAGACCCCGCCCGCCGGGGCCGTTCTCCAGGGTGAGTTCACCGCCATGGGAGGCGACCAGCATGTGGGCGATGGAGAGCCCGACCCCCCAGCCCTCGTTCCCACCCATGCCGTAGCGCGCGGTCCTGTCGGCGGACCAGCCCTGTCGTACGGCCAGCTCCCGCTCCCGCGCGCTCATGCCCGGGCCCTCGTCCGTGACCCGTATGTGCACCTGGCCGTCGGTCACCGTGGTGCGCACGATGACCGCCCCACGGGGCCGGGACATCCTGACTGCGTTGTCGAGAAAGATGTCCATCACCCGCTCCAGGGTGCCGCTTCGGGTGAGGACGGTCGCCCGGCCGCCCGTGTGCGGCGTGCCGAGCATCAGATCGCGTTCGGCTGCGGCGTCGGCCCAGGCGGCGACCCGCTCCCGGACGACCGCGGCGGCGTCGACCTCCACGGGCGGGCTGGCGGTGGCAGTCGACGCGGCGCGCAACTCCGTTACCGTGGCGCACAGTTGCTCCAGGTCGGTGGTGATCATCCGGTGCACGTCGCCGCTCTTCGGCGGCAGGTGGACGGCCAGCCGCTCCAGACGCATACCGAGCAGGTGGAGCGTGGTGCGCTGCTGGTGCGCGATGTCCGACAGCAGCATGCGGTACCGCTGGTCGACGGCCTGGGCGGTGGAGGCGATCCGGTTGACGGACTCCACCAGTTCACGGGTCTGCGGTGGCCCGGTGTGTTCGGCCAGCAGTTCCACCGGTTCGCCGCGTTCCAGCTGGCGTACGGTCCTGGTGACCGCGTGCAGTGAGCCGAGCAGCCGCACGCACCAGTAGCGGTAGGCGGCACCCAGGAACGCCAAGGCGAGACCCGCCGCAGCAGCGAGCAGGGGCAGGAGCATCGACGTGTGCCTCTCCATGCGGTGGGGGGCGCTGTGGCCGGGCGAGGACGGACGCGAACCGGCGACGACGGCGGCTCGCGGCGACTGCGGCGGCCGGCCCGGGGCGGCCGTGTGGATGCCGTCGCGGACCGGCGCCCGCGTGAGCGGGCGATACTCAGAGGACGAATCGGAAGCCGACTCCGCGCACGGTCTGGATCAGTTCCGGCGCTCCGAGCTTGCGGCGCAGGCTGACCATGTGGACGCCCAGAGTGCGGGTGTCCCCCACACTGGGGTGCCCCCAGACATGGCGCATGATCGCTTCCCTGTCGAAGACCTTGCCCGGCTCCCCGGTGAGCAGGACGAGCAGGTCGAACTCCTTCCGGGTGAAGGCGATCTCCCTGCCGTCCACGAACGTGCGGCGCTGCCTGAGGTCGATGGTGAGCGGGCCGACGACGCGGGCTCCGCCACCGCCCAGCCGTGCCCAGCCGCCGACGGCACGCCGGACCACCGCCTCGATACGGGCGATGAGTTCGCGCAGGCCGCACGGCTTCACGACATAGTCGTCCGCCCCCATCCGCAGGCCGAGAACACGGTCGAACTCGTCGTCGCGTCCGCTGACCATGATGATGGGGACGTCCGAGGCCGCGCGGATGGTACGACAGACGTCCATGCCGTTGCCGTCCGGCAGTCCGACGTCCAGCAGAATCGCGTCCACCTCCGCGTACCGCTCCAGGGCCGTCTGGCAGGTGTGCGCCATCTCTGTCTCGAATCCGTGGTCGCTGAGACCGCTTCTGAGAGCGTCGGCGATGTCAGCTTGGTCCTCGACGATCAGAACGCGCATGGAAACCTCCGCTGGCTACGTCGTTGATCGTGGTGCGAAAGACTCCAGGGCGGCGGCCCGGCTGACGAAGCTCACCGCTACGCGATAACTATAGTGTACGACCCTGGATGGCAGAAAGGTGATCCTCTCCACGCCGAGGGGCTTCGCCGCCGACCGCGAGGTCGGTGCGGAGGACGGACCGCCGCTAGGCCGGAAGCCCCTCGGTCACGGGAACGGGCCGTGGGGCGGGCTCTGCCACCGGACGACACTCAGTGGTGGGGTGAGCGCATCACCTGCTCGATCGAGTCCGGGCGCGGCGCGTGTGGCCGACGGCCGAGGGCCCGCGCTCCGGTCACGGGGCCACCAGGGCGGCCAGGGCGATCCCGATGATCAGCGAGTGCACGTGTCTCATTCCTTCGAGGGCGTGGGCGTGGGCGAGGGGGCGGGTCGCGCAGGCGGCGCCGGCCGTCCCGGCGAACTGACGGCGGATGGGCAGCAGATGGGCGATCAGCGTCAACAGCCCTGTACACACGAGATGGTGATCGTCCATCGGGTCGTGTGCGGTGGGAGGCGTTCCGGGCGCTCGCCACGCCCCGGGCCGAAGTGGACCGGGAGCCGACGACGGTGCGAGGGCCGGCGGTACGGGCGGCCCGCCGTTCGGTGGTGCGCCACCGGCTCTCGCCCACGCCCACGCCCACGGCGTCCTGTACCGGCTCCTCGGCGAGGATCAGGCCGCGGCCGACCACTACGCGCTGGCCGAACACGTCGCCCTCGCCGGGAACTCGCCGCACCGCGTCACCGAGGCACGACGGGCGGGCGCACGACTGGCCCCGGAGCGGAAGCGACGCACCCTGGCGAACCGCTGGTCCGCCGCGACGTTCACTGCCCGGTGAGCGGGAGCGTGAGGACTCCTCTGTCGTGTCCGACGATCAGGTCGGGACCCGCACTGGCCAGGCAGGTGACCGACACGTCCAGGGCAATGTGCCGCACCGTGCCGGTCCCCGGTTCCCACATCCGCAGGCCGCGCCCGAGTCTGCTGCCGGTGACCAGGACGGTGCGCCCGTCATGGAGCGTGGTGGCAGTCATCGCCGGAAGGCCGGCGGTGCCGGTCGAGGTGGGCAGACCGTCGCCGACCGGGGCACCGGTCGCAAGATCCCACAGCATGACCACGCCCCGGTCGTCTCCGGTGGCCAGCAGGGTCCGGTCGTGCGTCGGCACAGCCGCCACAGCTGCCACCCGGTGGTCGGCAGCGCCGAGCGCACGTTCGCTGAGCTGCACCGCCGCGCCCCGCTCCCAGGGGTCGTCGACGGCCGGATCCCACACCTGGACGCCGCCCTGTGGGTCCGAGGCCGCGATCAGCGTGTGGCCGGCGGAGATCGGGACGGCGGCGATCGAACGGATCGGACGGCCATAGGGGTTGAGGCGGCCGACGGACTCCCCCGTCGCCGGATCCCGCAACCGGACCGCGCCTCGGGAGGTCGCGGTGACGAGCAGGGTCCGGCCGTCGGGGACGGTCGCGGCACACATCCCGGTCACCCCGCCGAGCCAGTTGCCGACGGGTTCGCGGACGGGCTGCCCGGTGAAGGGGTCCCACAGGGCGATCGTCCCGGTCTCGCCTCCGGTCGCCACAAGGATGCGGCCGTCGGGCAGGGGCAGGGCCGTCATCGAGCGGATCCGGTCAGGGTGTCCGGGCAACGGGTCATGGACGAGCCGGCCGTCGGCGGGCTCCCAGAGGCACACCACCCCTTTGTCCCCGGCGACGCCGACGCCCGCGCCGGCTATCAGCGTCGGCCGACCGGGCCGGGACACGACCGTCAGTGAGTCGACGCCCCCGGTGAAACCGGGCGCGGAATCGGCGAACACCGATACGTGGCCCCAGGGTGTGCCGTCGGCGGCGAGCAACGCGTTCCCGTCCCGCCGGAGCCGGGTCGTGGCGTCGCTCGTCCGGCCGGTCACGGCCGGCTGCATCGTGGCAGCCGGCCCATCGGTGGCAGTCCACGCCCGCGGGCGATGGTTCTGGGGGTGCGCACCGTCCGGGTTCTCCGCAAGGCCGTCGGCGATCGTCCAGGTCTGCTCGCAGCTCCAGCAGCGGAAGTATCCGGTGAGCAGCATCAGTTTGCGGGCCCACTCCCTCCCGGCCCACGTCGGGTCGCCCTTGGCCGCGACCATGCCGGCGACCAGGCACAGGACGGCCTGCCCCGGCGTTTCGGGCGGTACTCCCGCCGCGGCGACTTCGCGGGCCACCCGCAGGAAGGACTCCCAGCCCTCCCCCAGTGCCCCGTCCCGCACTGCCGCGGCTACCTCGCCCCAGGGGTTTTCCCCCTGACGGACGGGGGCGGGACCGGGCAGTGCCGGAGCCTCGAAGGGGGGACGCACCGGGTCCACGAAGAAGCCCGGGATCTCGGTGTCGGCACCGCACCCGCGACACACCAGTAGGAGGTCACCGTCCTGGGGCTCGAGAGACCACAGTGCTGTGGCGGTGTGGTGACCGGCGAAGGCGACACAGGACAGCGCGAGGAATGCGCAGACCTTCGCGGGAATGCGGGCGATCTCGACGGTGCCGACGGTAAGGAGGCTTCGCACACCCGCCTGCTCGGCCAGACGGAGTGCGGCGCTGAATCCCGCCTGGAGATCGGCCGGTACGGGGGGCCTGTCCTCCGCGGTCACGATGAAGCCCATGTCCACCCAGAAGTCCACGGACTGCCCCGGCGGCAGGGCCGCTGCCGCCTCGACGAGATGCGGCAAGGCCGCATACGCTCCGTCGGAGACGGTTCCGTCGTCGATCAGGCCCTCGGTCAGGTACGTCCAGGCCTGTCTCCACTCATCGCCGGTCCCGGCGGCAGCCGTGCAGGCCATTTCCTCGAGGAGTGCCTTCACCTCCTCGGCTGTCACACCGTCGAGGTCACGCCAACGAGGGCTGTGCAGAGGCAGTTTCGGAATCATCGGAAGAGTCTCGCAATCGGTGCCGACCAGTTCGCCATCCGGTCGACGACAACTGCCACCGAACGGGGCCCGATCCGCTCCAGGACCAGCAGGACAGTGGCCCGGTCGGCGAGGACCACGGCCGTTCGACCCGTCCTTGCCGGGCCAACAGGAGAGTCACGCAGGGGACCTGGCGTCGCGGCACCGGGCCCAGGTCGGTCTCGTCGGTGACGCGCTCGATCAAGGCACGACCGAACGCGGTCAGCCGACCCGCTCAGTGGCGGCATCGTGCGGTGCCCGCGTCACCGGGCGCTCCCTCTGCCACACAGGCACTGGCAGATCCTCAGCACGGCTCCCGCGTCCACGACGGGTCGCGGCCGAGCAGGGCGAGCAACCGGTCGCTCTGCGGGGCGTCGTCGGGGACGGCGATCCGTCGGCGGAACGCGGCACCGGCCCCGCGGCCCTCGTCCGGGACCAGGGCGGCCACCCGCAGCGCGGCGGCGGTGAGTTCGGCGGCGGGCTCCCACGGGGCGCCGATCGTCATCGCGACGTCCCAGGCATGCACCACGTAGTCGAGCAGATGGAATCCGATCGCTGTCCGTCCGGGGACGGCGAAGCCCTCCCCCACCTCCGGCAGCGCGAACCGCCGCTCCAGCACTTCGTCTTCCGCGAACGCCGCGGTCACCTCGCCCACCGACATGTCGTACGCTCCGGCCGGGTCGTCACCGAGGTCTCCGTCGCGCCACACGGCCCATGGCTCACCCGCGCCGCGGGCGGAGGCGGCGAACCCCTCGTTCTGGCAGACCAGATGGCGAAGCAGGCCGTACAGCGTCCAGTCCGCGCACGGCGTCGCCCATCCCAACTGATCGCTCTTCACCCGGGAGACCAGCTCCCCGGTCAGCAACAGCGCCTGGTGGTCCAGTCGTCGTATGTCCATGCCCGGAGCCTAAAATCCCGCAGCGGTTCAGCTCCAGAACCAATAAGCTGCCAAACGATTGAGCCAATTCCGAGACCGAAAGCCAGGAACCGGAAGCGAAAGCCGAGAACCGGGAACCTGAGCAGGGAACCTGAGCCGAAAAGAGAGAACGGCCGAGACGGAAAGCGGACAGCCGGGATGGACTTGCATGTCAGGCTCGACGGGCAGCGCGACCTGTCCGGCCAGATCTACCGCCAGTTGCGCGCCGCGATCCACGACGGGCTGCTGCGGCCCGGTGATCCACTTCCCCCGACCCGGGAGTTGAGCCGCCGTCTCGCGGTGGCCCGCAACACCGTCGGCGTCGCCTATGAACGGCTCGTCGCCGAAGGCTACGCGGACAGCAGGGTCGGCTCCGGCACCTATGTGCGGACGGCGGGCCTGCCCGCGCCCGAGGCCGCGACCACCGCCGAACCCACCGGCCCGGGACTGCGTCCGCGCGCCCTGTGGGCGGGCTTGTCCCCCTGGGCGGCCCCGGAGACCACGGGTCCGACCACGGCGGCCCACGACTTCCGGGTCGGCCTGCCGGACGCCCGGCTCTTCCCGTACGACACCTGGCGTCCCCTGATCGCCCGGGAACTGCGCCACTCGGCGGCCGGGACGTCCGGATACGGCGATCCGGCCGGTCACGCCGGGCTGCGGGCCGCACTGGCCCGGCACGTCGGGCTCTCCCGCGGGGTGCGGACCGGCCCGGACGACATACTCGTGACCACCGGCACGCAGCAGGCCCTGGACCTCATCGGGCGGGTGCTGCTCGAACCGGGCGACCGGGTCGCCGTCGAAGAGCCCGGCTACCCACCGGCCCGGCTGGCGTTCCTGGCACAGGGTGCCAAGGTCACGGGCGTACCCGTGGACGCCGAGGGCCTGCTGGTGGACGCCGTCCCGCCGGACACCCGCGCCGTGTACGTCACCCCCGCCCACCAGTTCCCGCTCGGCATGCCGATGTCCCTGCGGCGCAGAACGGCGCTGCTGCGATGGGCGCGGCGGCACGGCGCGGCGGTGATCGAGGACGACTACGACAGCGAGTTCCGGTTCGGCGGGCGGCCGGTCGAGACGTTGCAGAGCCTGGACCGGGACGGCCACGTGATCTATGTGGGGTCGTTCTCCAAGGTGATGCTGCCGTCCCTGCGCGTCGGCTTCCTGGCGGCGCCCGCCCCGCTGCGCACGGCACTGCGCACCGCCAAGTACACCGCGGACTGGCACACGGCGGTCCCCACGCAGGCGGCGCTCGCCCGCTTCGTAGACGACGGGCTGCTCGCCCGGCACATCCGCCGGATGCAGCACACCTACGCGACCCGGCACCAGGCCGTCACCCGCGCGCTCACCGACCGCTTCGCGGACCTGGCCGAGCTGGTGCCGTCGGCCGCGGGCCTGCATGTGACCGCATACACCCGAGGCCACCTCGCCGACCCCGACACCCTCGCGGAACGGGCCCGCCGCGCCCGCGCGTCCGGCGTGGCCGTCTACACCCTGGCGAAGGTCGCGGCGCACCGCTCCGCGCGCCCGGGCCTCGTCTTCGGCTACGGCTCGATCGGCGCCCCGGACATCGAGCCGGGCCTGCACCGCGTACTCGGCCCGCCCGAGGACGGGCAGGACGCGCACGGCCGGTGACGGTCCGAGGCTCGGGCTCGGGCTGTCACGAAAGCCACGTCGGAGACGAAAACCCGATGGCCCCGCGGCCACATGCACCGCCTTTTACGGGCAAGGCGATCAGGGGAAGGGAGGCTCGTATGACGCAACGCTCCGATTCAGATGCCGCATGGTCGTGGGCCAGGCCGGGCAACCGGTGGGGGCCGTGGTTCTACTGGCCGATGCTCTGCGTGAGCACGGTCCTCCTGGTGTGGCGAGTCATTGACGGCGACAGCCCGGCCCGCATCCTGATCGCGGTCGGCCTGGTCGTCATGTGGGTCTGCCTGCTCACCGCCAACCGGACCGCACGACGAACCAGGGCCGGGACCTCGTAACCGCGCCGAGCCGCGCCAGGTCGTATCCGCGAAGTCACGGAGCCGGAGTCCCAGGCAGGCGATGATGACGAGGGCCTGGTGGTGCCGTGCGCGTTTGCCGTGGCAGCTGGCGAGGGCTTTGTCGTGCTCAAGGCGGTTGTAGCAGCGTTCGATCACGTCGCGGCGCCGGTAGAGCGCCGGTAGGAGGTCGGGGCGAGCCGGCACACGCTCCCGCCTCGCCGGATGCCGCCGCCGATCTGCACGCTTTCGCCGACTCCGGGGGCTCCGACGACTCCGCTGACTCCGGGGGCTCCGACGGCTCCGGGACTCCGGGGACTCCGGGAGCTCCGGAGGCTCCGGGAGCTCCGGAGGCTCCGGGGGCTCCGGAGGCTCCGGAGGACGATCAGGCGTAGTGGTCGCGCGTCGCGGTAGTACGCGGTAGCAGGTGACGCCGTCCGGCGGCAGCGCTGGGCTGGGGCCGTCGGCGGCCAGGCGTCCGGCGGCCGGAGCTTTGGCCGGATGCTCGATCATTCCCCTGTCCCTTGGGTGGGCCCTCCTGCTCCTCCCTCGGCCCCTCGACGCGGAGCGGTCATTCGTTCTTTGTCATGGTCCTGTGCGCCTCGTGGCGTACGTCGGCGTTCTCGTGCCCGCGCAGCAGACGCAGCAGCGACCGCCATTCCTCGGGCCAGCCGAGCGCGCCGCCCGTTCCCTTCACGAGGCCGACCGCCAGCAGGCCCGTCGCGGTGGTGCCGTCGCGGGCGAACCGCTCGGCCGCGGTCAGCAGGGCCTCGGCGCGTCGCGGCACAGCGCGATACGCCGAGGACGTCCGCAACCGGTTCGACGTGTGTACCGCGACGGTCGCCCCGCCGCCCTCGAGAGCGTCCGCGAGGTCCCGCAGTCGTTCGAGCAGCGCGGCCGGCTCCACGGCGTGATCGACCAACTGGCCCAGCAGGTCGGCGCGTTCGGCCACCAGCAGGGGCTCCGACGCCAGCTGTTCCGCGACCGCTTCGAGCAACTCGGGCCGCGCTCCGTCGACGTAGCCGAACGACGTCAGGTTCCGCAGCCGCTGCAGCGCCGGCAGGTCCCGGCCCTCCAGCGCGTCACAGCCCCCCTCCGTCGTGTGCATCGCGGTCAGCAACTCGGCCACCGCGCCGTGGAACATGCTGCCCGGCGCTGCACCGCCCACGGGGTGCGGCAGGTCGGAGACGGCCAGATCGCGCAGCACCCACCCCGCGAACTGCCAGTGCGTACGCTCACCGAGGTCGCAGACGCTACGAGAGATACGGACGGCCAGTTCGGGTGAGTAGCGGCACCACACACCCATGGCGCGCAGCAGGGCGTAGCCGCCCCCGAAACCCTCCGTGAGGGCGAGGGACGTGTCGTATGCCGCGACGACCACCGCGGCGTAGGCGCGGCGGTGCGTCTCGGCCAACTCCCAGGGGGTGGCGGCCAGGAGGGCTTCGTGTACGGGCCGGGCGTCGTCGTGTGCGACGTCGTCGAGCAGGTGCCAGGCCTCCGGCTCGCCGAGCAGCGGCGGCAGTGCGCGGACGACGGCGGCCCGCACGTCCGGGTGGCGGTCGGGAGCGTGGAAGGTGCTCGCCAGCAGGGACACCGCCCGTCGGGGCGGCAGGAAGCGCGCGGCGAGCCGTACGGCCTCCTTGCGGGAGGTCACCTTCGCGGGCCGCTGCCCGGTGAGCAACGCGCCCAGGGCGTGGGCGAGTTCGGACGGAGCGGTGAAACGGGCGGCGCGGGACGCCGCGTACACGGCGACCCGGGCCCGGTCGCTGCCCGCCTGCTCCAGCAGCGTCGCCAGGGTGTCGTGGGGCCGGTCGGTCCAGGGCAGCGCGCCGAGCGCCGCCTCGGCGACGACCACCTCCGTGTCGTCCTTGTGCGCGAGGGCCAGAGCCCGCCCGAACTCGGGCACCGGGGCCGCGGCCCGGATCAGGGCGGCCCGGTCGTCGAGCGGAAGAGAATCGTCCGCGACCGCCTCTGCGGCCAACCGGAGAGCCGTCCGCTGCTGGCGGGGCAGCCAGCGGTCGCTGTCGTCGAGGTCCGGCAGCGGGCGCCGGGCCCCGTCCACCAAGAAGCGGCCGTGCGGCAATGACGTGTCGAGCAGGATGTCCAGCAGATCCGTGCGCCGCCGGGTCAGCACCCGCCGTACGGGCGCGAGGACGACCGACGACGGTTCGAGCGCGACGATCCTGGCGACCCGTTCGTCGCGGGTCGCCGGTGCGGCCAGCCACAGTTGGGCCGCCGCGCGGAACGTCTCGTCGTCGCCGCGTTCCAGGGCCGTGACCAGCCTCTCCTGCAGCTCGGGCAGCCGCCGGGCACGCGGTCCCAGCGCGGCGGCCAGGCCCAGCAGCAGCCGGAAGTCGGCCCGCCCGGCCCCGGCGTCGAGCCAGGGGCGCAGAGCCTCGAACACCTGGTGTTCCTGGCCCCGCCGCAGGACGCGGTGCAGCGGGCCGAAGTCGGGTACCCCGACGCGGCTCGTGATGCGCTCCAGGGTGCGCAGCGCCCACTGCCGCAGGTCCGTCGTCTCGTTGGTGGCGTGCTCGACGAGCAGGCGGACGGCGAGTGCGCGCAGCGCCGTCAGGGTGTCGGCAGAACTGTCCCGTGCTTCCAGCGCGTCGGCGGTGATCGCGTCCAGCAGCGGGGCGTCGGCGGAGCCGAAGAGGCGCGGGTGCGTCTCGGCGAGAGCTCCGAGCGCCTCGGCGCGCACCGGGTCCCGCTCGTTGCGCAGACGGCGGCCCGCCGTGGTCAGCAGCTCGGTGATCGCCTCCCGGCTGCCGTCCCGGGCGGCGCAGGCCACGAACAGCGGCCAGGCGGCGGCCCGGTCGTCGGCGTCGGGCCGCCCGATCGCGGCGAGCAGCGCGGGACGCGCCTCGTCGATCGGGCCGTGGGCGAGGGTGTCCAGGTCGTCCCACCAGTCGGTGCCGTCGAACTCGGCCGCCGCCCGCCGGACTTCCGCCCAGCGGCGCTCGCGCGGCAGCAGGCCGAGGACGCTCAGCGCCGGGTCCGAGCGAGTCCCTCCGCCGGCGACCGCGTCCACGAACGCGGGGCGCCGGCCGGGCGCGATGGCCTTCACCAGTGCGGTGAAGTGGCCGCCGCGGTTCAGCCAGTGACGGCCCAGCGCGGTCAGCGACGCGGGTTCGGCCCGCACGAGCCTGTGCAGCGCTCCGGCCGGAGGTATCGGCTCGTGGCGCTGTTCCCGGCGATCGGGGGAGGTGATCCAGCGGATCACGCGTTCGGCGTCGGCGGCAACGAGGGGGCCGAGTCCGTTGTTCAGTGCGGGCGGCAGACTGCCGGGGCCGTGCCGCTCCAGCAGGGTCAGCACCCGCTCGGGGCGCAGTGGCGCGAGTGCCGCGACCGTGGTGGCGTTGAGGCGCCACCAGTCATCCCGCTGCTGTCCCCCGGCCCGGTCGGCCAGGGTCTGCTCGGCGTGGTCGAGGACCGGGTCGGGGTGCCGGCACGCGAGCCTCGTCCAGCCTTCGACGGCGTGTGCCAGCCCTGGCAACTCCCGCGCCACGAAGGCGGAAGAGCAGGCCGGCAGCAGCCGCGCGGCCTCGGCGTCGCCCCACTCCGCGCGCAGTCGCGCCACCAGCCGCTCGGCGAGTGCGGTTCGGCCTCCCGCGGCGAGCAGACGGGCCAGCCGCTGCCGCAGCACGGCCGGTGCGTCGTCGTAGGCCGCCTCCACCGCCCGGTCGGGTACGGGCAGGTCACGTGCGGCGCGTCGCGCGTACCCGGCGACGACCGGGTCCGGGTCTGCCAGCCGCTCCGCGAGGAACCCCGCGTCCCGTCCGACGAGGGCCGCCAACGCCGCGAGCCGCCGCTCGTACGGCCCCCGCCCGTCCAACTCGGTCAGGAGCGGGGCGAGCGTCCCGTCATCCGCGAGCCTGCGTGCGGTCCGCGCCGTCAGGGTCAGGCGTGCGGGGAAGGGCAGCGGTTCGAGGGCGGAGAGCAGTCGCTCCGCGTTGGTCGGCATCCGCCGATTGTGCCCGGCAAGATCCGTTCGGGCGATCGAATAAGAATCGCGGTTCGGCTCCACCTCGAAGCCAGTGCACAAGCTCCACCTCGATGCCGCTGCACAAGCTCCGGATCGGCTTCGCCGATGCGCAGGGCGTCATGTTCGCGCTGGGAAAGCCCGGCGTCGCCGGTCCCGCCGAGGGTGGCACGGCCCGCGAGGCTCTGGTCGAGCCCGAAGTCCAGGACGGCGTCCTGCCCGAGCTGAGCGCCGGCCTCGCACTCACCACCGTCGAGCGACCCGAATCCGCTGTCTGGCCTATCCCGCCGGGCAGCGCCCACCCAACCCCACCACGCTGAACGGGGTCACCGCCGTGGCCGTGACCGTCTCCCTGTCCCTGCTGCTCTCCATGACCGTCGCCACCCTCAGGAAGCACGGCACGGTCACCCCGCCCCCGCCCCTCCCCCGCCCCCACCTGCCCCGCGCACGGTTCATCCTCCCCTCCACCGGTCTCGCCCCGCCGTCACCCGCCTCATGGGCGTCCTGGCGGACCTGATCGCCACCGTCCCACCGGAGCTCCTCATGCCCGCCTCCCCCCGCCCCGCCACAGCGCCGCCGCAGCCCGCCGCACGCGTCACCCCCGCGCCGGCCGTGACGCTCGGGCTGGAGGCCCGGCTCGCCGCCGTCGACGCCGCCATGACCCTCCGCCTCGAAGAGGCCGCCGTCGCCCACGAAGTACGCACCGCACACCTGGCCGTCGACCCCATCGGCCTCGCCGACGTCATCACCGTCCCGCTCACCCCCACCCCAGAGCCACCCGCCCCGGCCACCTACCGCACCCCCGCTGCCGCACTCCTGGAGCGCGCCCACCACCGCATGCAGGCGGCCGGATGGTGCGCGGGCACCCTCGCCGACGATGACGGCGCCGTCTGCCTCATCGGTGCGCTCCGGGCAGAGGCCGACGGCGACCAGGACCTCGTTGTCGACGCTTCAGCGATCCTGCTGGAGGCGATCCAGCGGAAGTTCCATGACGAATCCGTGCCCGCCTTCAACGACCGGCAGCACTCAGGCGCCGTTCCGGCACGGATGCTGCTCGAAGCGGCCGGCCTCGCCGATGCCCGCGGGCGGTAGATCGGCCGCCGGGCGGGTCACCGCGGTGTTCGACGCCGAGGAATGGCCATGGGCCCAGCCACCTGGCCCACGCGCTGCCCCCGTAGCCTCCGCACATGACTGGTGATCCATGCGAGTGCCGTTGTGTCCTTTGCCACGACTACGGTGATCGTGACGAAGCGGACCGGATGGACCTGACGATCATCGACAATGTACGGCGACACGGCTGGCACGTTGTCATGGTTCCCGAGGACGAAGTCGGCCCGGGCTTCGCCTACACGATTGGCTTGTCGCACACCCACGGTGCACCTGAGCTGGCCATGTTCGGGCTCGATGTACATGCCATGCACCGCATGCTCAACACACTCGGAGACATGGCCGCCTCCGGCGTCGTGCTGGGCGCCGGCCAAACGCATCAAGGCGTTGTCGATGGGCACCAAGTCATGCTCAAAGACGTCGACATGCGGTGGTACCGGATCTTCTTCGGGCGGGCCATCGGGTTCTACCGGCGACCTCCCTTCCCTGTGGCGCAGGTTGCGTGGCCTGTCTCGGAAGGCCGCTTCCACTGGGAAGAGCAGGCGCATCGGCGGCACCGGGAGTCGCAGCCTCAACTGTGGCTGCCGCCGAACGAGCACCCCGCCGGCATCTGGACCACCGAACTCTGACACTGGACGACGTCAAACGGTTGCGCCTGGGGCCGGCGTTCGGTTCGCTCCGGTTGTCGCGCGCGGGCATTCGATGGGTGGTCGCCGGTGTCGGGGTCCGCTGACTGTGTCCAGGTCCCGGCTGGTCGAGGACCGTCCCCGCGTACCGGACCGGCACCGTGCGGGCGGAAGGGATGGTCGCAGCCTGTTCCGTATCCTGGCGGCATGCGCACGCGTCCCACTCTGAGCTGGATTCCCACCGAGGACCTGCCGCCGGCCACCACGGATCTGGAGCCGGTCGCCGATGCACTGAGCACGGGCGGTGTGCTGGTGCTCAGCGGGGCGGGCATCTCCACGGAGTCGGGCATCCCCGACTACCGGGGCGAGGGCGGGAGCCTGAGCCGGCACACTCCGATGACCTACCAGGACTTCACCGCCGACGCCCGGGCCCGGCGCCGGTACTGGGCGCGCAGCCACCTCGGGTGGCGCACCTTCGGCCGCGCCCGCCCCAACGCCGGGCACCGGGCCGTGGCCGCGTTCGCGCGGCACGGCCTGCTCTCCGGAGTCATCACCCAGAACGTCGACGGTCTGCACCAGGCCGCCGGGAGCGAGGACGTCGTGGAACTCCACGGAGGCCTCGACCGCGTCGTGTGTCTCTCCTGCGGCGCTCCCAGTCCGCGCCGTGAGCTCGCCCGGCGGCTGGAGGAGGCCAACGTGGGCTTCGAGCCGGTGGCCGCCGGGATCAACCCGGACGGAGACGCCGACCTCACGGACGAACAGGTGGGGGACTTCCGTGTGGTGCCCTGCGCGCAGTGCGGCGGCATCCTCAAACCGGACGTGGTGTTCTTCGGCGAGACCGTTCCGCCGCGGCGGGTCGAGCGCTGCCGCACACTGGTCCGCGAGGCGGCCTCGCTGCTGGTCCTCGGCTCCTCACTGACGGTGATGTCCGGGCTCCGGTTCGTCCGTCAGGCGGCCCAGGACGGGAAGCCGGTGCTGATCGTCAACCGGGACCCGACCCGCGGCGACCGGCACGCAGTCACCCGCGTCGCGCTCCCGCTGGGAACAGCCCTCACCACCTTGGCCGACGCGCTGGGCGTCCCGACCGACGACGAGACGGCGGCCCGGGGGACGCGGTGACAGCGGCGGGGCGTCAGCGGAGTTCCCCGCCCGAGTCCTTCGGGGTCGGTGGAGAGGCGCATCCACCACACCCGTTCCGTCTGCCGGCGACCTAAGAGACGCCTTCTCCTTCGGGCCGCCCCTCGAGCTTCCGCAGCAGCCCGAGCAGCGCCTCCCGCTCCGTCTCCGTCAGGCCCTCGAAACACTCCGCGAGCACCGCCTCCGCCACCTCGTGGCCCGCCTTCAGCACCCGCTGCCCGTCGGGAGCGAGGTGGTGCTCGATACGCCGGCCTCGCCCGGGGCGCCGCTCCACCAGTCCCTGCGCCGTCAGCCGTCCGGCGAGCGTGCCGAACGCCTGCTCGCTCTGGAAGGTCGCCGCCGCGAGTTCGCGCGCGCTGGCGCCCGGCGCGCGGCCGATCGCCCGTAGCGCGTCCCACTGCGCGAGCGTGCTGCCGACCGACGCGAGGCGGCTGTCGAGCGCTCGGTGCTGGCGATACTGGGCGGCCTTCACGGCCCTTCCGAGGATCTGCAGTTCAACGGCCATGTTCGTCAGACTAACACCCTGACTAAGCTTGCTTATATAAACATCTTTAGTTAGTGTTCCGGTCATGACTACGGAACTGACACTCACCGAATCCGGCCCCGCCGACGGCCGCCCCGTCCTCGTCCTGCACGGCGGTGGCGGTCCGCTCACCGTGACCCCGATCGCCGAGCACTTCGCCGCGACCGCCCACACCCTGCTGCCCACCCATCCGGGTTGGAACGGCGCCCACCGGCCCGAGGATCTCACCCGCGTGGCCGACCTCGCGGCCGCCTATCTCCGCCTCCTCCGCGACCGCCAGCTGTCCGACGTCCTGGTCGTCGGCTCCTCGCTGGGCGGCTGGATCGCCGCCGAACTGGCCGCGGCCGACACGGAAGGCCTGATCAGCGGGATCGTTCTGATGGACGCGGTCGGCATCGAGGTCGACGGCGAACCGATCCGGGACTTCTTCGCCCTGGACGCGCGGGGCCTCGCCGAGTACGCCTACCACGACTCCGAGCGCTTCTACATGGACCCGGCGACCTTCCCCGCCGAGCGCCTCGCCGCCATCCAGGCCAACATGGCGAGCCTGCGCGTCTTCTCCGGCGGCCCCGCCATGAGCGACCCCACCCTCCGCCCCCGCCTCGCGGACATCACCGTCCCGGCCCTCGTCCTGTGGGGCGAGAGCGACCGCATCGCGACCCCCGCCTACGGCAAGGAGTACGCCGCGTCGTTCGGGAACGCCCGCTTCGAAGTGGTCGCGCAAGCAGGCCACTTGCCCCACCTCGAGCAGCCGTCACGCACCTTCGCCCTGCTCGACGCCTTCGCCGCGGAGACCGCGCGCCGCTGAAGGTCGCGGACACGTACCGCGGTTTCAGTGGTCGGTCCTCCGGATGCGGTCGGCGCAGTGCCCGTAGCCGCACGACGACGGGAGGGCCGCTGCCCGGAGAGCCTGATCCGGCAAGTGATGGCAGACAGGGAGTTCCCTGACGTGGCTACTGTTCCGTGTCGACCGGGCCGTCCGGCCGGCACCGGCGCGGGCGTCCTCCGCGGTGCCGGCGGCCGCCGGCTCCTGCGCCGGTACGACGCCGTCGGCCATCAGCCGCGCGGCCGACGAACGCCATGCGGGGACGCCTCGCCGCGTGCTCCAGGTTCAGCGGTCGTGCGCCCGGCCCGGCCGCCGTCGCCGCACGCGCTCTGAACCGCCGTCGCCGTGGAATAGTGGACGGTACGGGGATCGCCCATCCGTGAACGGCCGGTCGGAGGCCGGAAGGGAGGCGGGTCCGGTGTCCGTACGTGCCCTCGACACGACGACCGTGACAGCCCTGGTCGAGGACTCGGCCGCGGCTCCCTCCATGCACAACGCGCAACCGTGGAGATTCCGATTCCTGCGCGCCGACAGCACCTTCGAGGTGTACTCGGATCCCGAGCGCGCCATGCCGCGGGCCGACCCCGCCACGCGCGGACTTCACCTGGGTTGCGCCGCCGCCTTGTTCAACCTGCGCGTCGCGGCCGCTCACGCGGGCTGGGCGGCGGCCACCGGGTTGCTGCCCGACCCCACCGACCCGCGCCTGCTCGCGGTGGTACGGCTGACCAGCCCGGCGCTCACCGGTAACGACACCGAGGAGGACCTCGCCCCGTTGTATCCGGCGATCCGCCACCGTCGGACCAGCCGTCACCCGTTCACCGACGAGGCGATCCCCCGGGCGATCAAGGATGCTCTGTGTGCCGCAGCCCTTCTGGAAGGGGCGCGGCTGCTCTTCCCCGACGCATGGCATATACACACACTGCTGGACCTGGTGCACGACGCCGAGGGACGCGACGCCATGGACGCCGCCGCGTCCGAGGAGCTGGGGCGTTGGACCCGGGCAGGGGCAGGGGCAGGAGCGGCGGGAACCGCGAGCGACGGGATACCGGAGTACGCGTTCGGCCCTCGCAAGCGCTACGGCAGGGCGCCCGTGCGCGACTTCGCCGGTCGGCACCCCGTTCCCGGGCGCGAGGCCGCCGCGTTCGAGAACGCACCCCAGCTCGCGCTACTGGGGACCGTGGGCGACCGGCCGAGGGACTGGCTGCTGGCGGGCCAGGCGATGGAACGCGTGCTGCTCCAGGCCACCCTCGACGGACTCGCCACCTCGCTCACGTCCCAGGTTCTCGAATGGCCGGAACTCCGCTGGACCGTGCGCGACCCGCAGTCGGCGATGGGATTCATTCAGATGGTGCTGCGGCTCGGATACGGCCCCTCAGGCCCGGGCACACCACGCCGGCCCGTGCAGGAGGTGCTCGACATCGAGTGACCCTCAGGGGTGGCCCCCGCTCGCCCGTGGTGGCCGGGTTCAGCCATGGGGGACGACGGCGACCGGGCAGCGCCCGTGGTGGATGGCGGCGTGAGCAACGTGACCCAGGTGGGGTGCCACGCCGTGCCGGGGTGCATGCCGGCCGACCACGAGCAGGGTGGCGCCCTCGGCAGCCTGCACGACGGCCTTGGCGGGACTCGCGAGACGGACAGTGTCGGCAACGTCCACCTGCGGGTACTTCTCGCGCCAGGGGCGCAGCGCCTTGCTCAGCTCGTTGCCCGCGTCCCGCGTCATCTCCTCGGTGACGGCGTGGTCCACGCCCCAGGGCACGCGCGCGTGGAGCGGCACGCGGCGGCCGTGCACCGCCAGGAGCGGAACCCTCCTGGCCTCGGCGGTATGGAAGGCGAAGTCGAGCAGTTCGTCGCTGGATCCGTGGAGATGCAGAGCCACCACCACACGGCCCGCGGACGCCGGCTGTACCGCCTCGCGGGTTCCGGCACGGACCAGGACCACCGGCCGCTCCGCCCGGGCCACGACCGCGAGGCTGACCTCTCCCAGGAAGTAGCTCTCCACGGATTCCAGCCCCCGGGAACCGAGCACGAGCAGCTCGGATTCCGACGCCGCCTGGAGCAGGGTGTTCCGGGCGTCGTCGGCCACCAGACTCCCGACGACGGTCAGACCCGGGTGGCGGGCTTGCAGTTCCGCCCGCGCCGTGTGGACGAAACGCTTCGCCCAGTAATTCTGATCGACCTCGGTGGAGGCGTGGGCGGGTTCCGGCGCCAGCAGGGGCCACGCGTGCAGCAGGCGCAGCGTGAGCCGGCGCTTCTCGGCCTCGTCGGCGGCCCAGTGGGCGGCGGCAAGACTCTCGGGTGAACCGTTGAGACCCACGGTGACGAGTGGTTCCATGGCGGCGGCCTCCGTCTCGTACGAAGCTGGATACGACGGTGGATGACGGTGAACGAGTCCGATGGCGGGCGCGCTCCGGGCGTCGCCGACATGCCGAGCGCGGTGTTCCTCTCCTTCGAGGAGTACCCCAATCCACTCACCGGCGCATGTGGAGCCATGAAAGAGGAAGTCGGGCCGGAAACCTGCCCCGAGGGACTTTCGGCCCATGCCCCCGAGCCCACCATCGTTCGACGGTGGGAACAGGTGGTGGGGGACGACCGGCGAGTTGCTGGAGGCCTACTCATGAGCGCACAGGATTCACCGTACGCATCCGGTCCGCCGTCGGGGCGCGGCGATGAGGCGCGCAAGGGCCGCCGGTGACGAGCGGGAGGCACCACCGCCCGGGCCGACCGCAGGCCCTGCGGGGTGCGGTGCCCGCCTCGTGCGGCCGGCCTTCGAGCGTGGCACGTTGGATACAGCACCACTCTGAGGAAGGGCGGCGTCATGAGAGCTCACCTCGGCGATCAACTCGTCATCGCGAACACGACGACCGCCAGTACCAGGCGTGACGGCGAGATCGTCGGACTCCGTCACGAGGACGGCACTCCGCCCTATGACGTGCGCTGGTCGGACACGGACGAGGTGACGCTCGTGTTCCCCGGGCCCGACGCACACATCCGCCATCTCGAACATCCAGAACATCCCGAATATCCCCGACATCCAAGTGACCCCGGACAGGGGCGGGCCGGGAGCGCCCGCTCCCCTTCCGACCGCGTGCCGGCCGAAGCGGAGGCGGTGCAGCACGACACGCCCCACCCGGCCGACATCGGCCGACGCGTGGCCGTCGAACGCCGGAGGCGGCAGCTCAGCCGCGAGGAGACGGCCCGCCGCGCCCGTATGTCCCCCGGCTACCTGGCGTACCTGGAGGAACGGCCTGCCGACCCGAGTATGTCGACCCTGATCAGACTGGCCGACGCCCTCGGCACCACGGTCACCACGCTGCGCGGCGGGGGATTGGATCTGCCCCCCGGCCTGGGGCAGGCGCTGGTCCATCCCGAGCTGCGGGACATCGGCCCGGACGAATGCCGCACCCTGCTCGCCACGCACGGCGTCGGGCGCGTCGCGGTGTCGGCGTCCGACGGCCACCCGGCGGTCGTTCCGGTCAACTACGACGTCATCGATGACGCGATCGTCTTCCGCACCGCGCCGGACTCCACGCCCGCGGCGGCTGTCGGTACCGAGGTCGCCTTCGAGGTCGACCACATGGACGAGGCACTGAGCCAGGGCTGGAGCGTCCTCGCCGTCGGCCCCGCGAGCGCCGTGACCGAGCCGGACGCCGTGCGCGGGCTCAGTGAACGCGCCCACACCCCGCCGTGGGCCGGCGGTGAACGCGAGATGTGGGTGTCGATCCGGCCCACGCAGCTCACGGGCCGACGCATCACTCCGGCCGACGGGTGAGCGGCCGCGAGCCGGGGCCGCCGTGCGGGCCCCGCCGGCCGGTCGCGCTCACCGTCGCGCACACTCGGCACCGAACGGTCGGTTCCGTCTCCTCCACCAGCCAACTCCACCGCCGGTCGGGGCACATGAGCCGAGAGGCCGGCCGGCGCGCTCCGCCCCGGGAGGGAGAACGGCAGCTGATCACCCGTCGCCGGCGGGGATCCGTACGGTGAAGGTGGTCGAGCCCGGGCCGCTGTCGAGGGTGACGCTGCCGCCGTGGGCCTCCGCCACCGCCGCCACGATCGACAGGCCGAGGCCGGTGCCGGCGCCGCTCTCCACGCCCTCCGTGCGGCGGCGGTCCCCGTGAGCGAAGCGCTCGAAAACCCTGGGCTGGACGTCCGCGGCGACGCCCGGACCGTCGTCGTGGACCTTGAGCACCGCCGTGCCGTCCGCGCTCTCCAGCGAGATGGTGATCGTGCTGCCGACGGGGGTGTGCAGGCGGGCGTTGGCCAGCAGGTTCGCCAGTACCTGGTGGAGCCGGTGGGCGTCGCCCGGCACCGTGACGGGCTCCTCGGACAGCTCCAGCGTCCAGCGGTGTCCGGGGCCCGCGGCCTGCGCGTCCGTCACGGCGTCCAGGACCAGGCGGGTCAGGTCGACGGGCAGACGTTCCAGGGGGCGGCCCGCGTCGAGGCGGGCCAGGAGCAGCAGGTCGTCGACCATCTCGCCCATGCGGGCCGCTTCGGCCTCGATGCGTTCCAGGGCCCGCACCACCTTGTGCGGAACCGGGCCGGGATGCAGCAGCGCCAGTTCCGCGTGGCCACGGATCGACGCCACCGGCGTACGCAGTTCGTGGCTGGCGTCGGCGGCGAAACTGCGCAGCCGCTCCTCGCTCGCGTGCCGTTTGGTCAGCGCGTCCTGGACATGACCGAGCATCGTGTTGAAGGCGCCGGCGACCCGTCCGACCTCACTGCGCGGGTCGGCCTCGGGCGCGCGCGGCCAGAGCTCCACCTCGCCGCTGGACAGCGGCAGCCGGCTGACCTTGGTCGCGGTCGCGGCCACCCTGCTCAGCGGTCGCAGCGACCAGCGCACCCACAGCGCTCCGGCGAAGCCCGCTACGGCGAGCGCGGCGCCGAAGACGACCGCGGCGACCAGTTCGAGCCGGTGGACGGTGGCCTCGACGGGCTCCGTGGGCAGCCCGGTGATCAGGACGTCACCGTCCCGGCCCCGGACCGCCACCACGCGGTAGTCGTCCAGCGCGGAGAGGTGGAGGGTGTGCCCCCTGCCGTCGGCCGGGACCGCGGCGAGGGTTCTCCTGTCCCCGGCCCCGAGCGGAACGTTCTGGGCGCCGACGCCCGTACTGGAGCCCACCACCGCTGCGTTGGTGACCGTGTCGCCGACCAGCCTGGCGCCGAAGGTCCCGACGGTCTGACGGCGGGTGTCACCGTCGCCGTCCTCGTCGCCGACGGGGGTCTCCCCGGTCGAGTCGTTTCGAGACCGGGGGAGGTCCGAGGGCCGGGTCCCGCCGTGCTCGAGGCTCGCCGGGAACCGTACGCCCGTCTCGCGCAGCTGCTGGTCGAGGCGGCCGGTGAGGAAGCCGTTCAGCTCCACCACCGCCGCCACCCCGACGGCCGCGCAGCTGACCGCGAGCAGCACGACGAGACCGGCGGTGAGCCGTGCCCGCAGGGTGTGCGGCCGGGGCAGACGCGCCGGCGACCACCTCTCTCCGCTCCGGAGCGGATCACGCGCGAGCCTTTGCCTCAGCGTCCTCACCGGACCACCGGCTTGAGCACGTATCCGGCGCCCCGCACCGTGTGGATCATGGGCGGGCGGCCCGCGTCCACCTTCTTGCGCAGGTAGGAGATGTACAGCTCGACGACGTGGGCCTGCCCGCCGAAGTCGTAGGACCACACCCGGTCGAGGATCTGTGCCTTGCTGAGGACGCGGCGCGGGTTGCGCATGAGCAGGCGCAGCAGTTCGAACTCGGTCGGGGACAGTTCGACGAGTTCGCCGCCCCGGGTGACCTCGCGGGCCTCCTCGTCCATGACCAGGTCGCCGACGGTCAGCCGCGGCCCGTCCTCCAGCTGGCGGGCCATGCCGGCCCGGCGCAGCAGTCCGCGCAGGCGGGCGACGACCTCCTCCAGGCTGAACGGTTTCGTCACGTAGTCGTCGCCGCCCGCCGTGATGCCCGCGATGCGGTCCTCGACCGCGTCCCGTGCGGTCAGGAACAGCACACACACGTCGGGGCGCACGGTACGCAGCGTGCGCAGCACGGCGAAGCCGTCGGTGTCCGGGAGCATGACGTCGAGGACGATGGCGTCGGGCAGCAGCTCGCGTGCCTCGGTGACCGCCGAGACACCGTCGCCCGCGGTGCGTACCTCCCAGCCCTCGTAGCGCAGCGCGCCGGAGAGGACCTCGGCGAGGTCGGGGTCGTCGTCGACGACGAGGACCCGGAGCGGGGCGCCGTCGGTCCGGGTCAGCACGGGGCGGGCGGAGCCGCGGGGGCGGGAAGTGTTCATCTCAGGTACCAGGATGCGGTCTCGCCGCGTTCTGAACCGTCTTCTCGACCTCTGAGTTCACTCTGAGTCCGCTGTGCGCCGATCGGGTCCGATCACCCGGGCGGCCCCTCCCACCTGCGGCGGAGCCGCGTCGGCCACCGCTGCGCTCAGAGCCCGCTCAGAGGTTGGGTCGGCACAGTTGTCCTTCCGGACGGCCGAGGGGGCGTGCGGACAGCCGAAGGGACACACGGATGACGACGGTGCACTCACAACCCAGGGTCGCCCCCGCGCCTCCCGCGCCAGGGCGTTCCCCCGTGGGCCCCGTGCTGGCCGTCCTGTGGGCCGGCGCGGCTGCCGTGGTGGCCCTGTGGTGGTACGACACGGGGTCGGTCGTCGGCGCCGCGGGCTGGCTGACGGGGGCCGGGCGGATCGCGGGGCTGCTGGGCGGGTACGCCTGTGCCGTCCTCGTCGGCCTGATGGCCCGCGTCCCGCTCCTCGAGCGGCGGATCGGGACGGACCGGGTGACGCGCTGGCACGCGATGGCGGGCCGTTACACGATCTGTCTGCTGGTGGCGCACGTCGTGCTGATACTCCTCGGGTACGCCGCCCAGGACGGCTCCTCGCTCGTGCACGAGACGCTCACGGTGGTCCTGGACTACCCGGAGATGCTCAAGGCCACCGCCGGGACGGTCATCCTGTTCACGGTCGGGATCGTCTCGGCCCGCGCGGTGCGCCGCCGGGTCAGCCACGAGTTCTGGTACTACGTGCACCTGCTCACGTACGCGGCGGTCTTCCTCACCTTCGGCCACCAGCTCGCCCTGGGGTCCGACTTCGTGGGCAGCGGCCCGGCTCAGGCCGCCTGGTACACGCTGTACCTGGGCGTCGCGGCCCTGGTGGTGTGGTTCCGGATCCTCAGCCCGGTACGGCTGAACCTGCGGCACCGGCTGCGGGTGGACTCCGTGCACCGGGAGGCGCCGGGCGTGTACTCCGTCGTCGTCCGCGGCCGGCGCCTGGACGAGATGGGCGCGCTGCCGGGGCAGTTCCTGCGCTGGCGGTTCCTCGCCGAGGGCATGCGCTGGACCTCCACGCCGTACTCCCTGTCGGCGCCGCCGCGCCCGGACCTGCTGCGCATCACCGTCAAGGCGCTCGGCGACCACAGCGCCGCCGTGCCGCTGCTGCGCCAGGGCACCCGCGTCTGGGCGGAGGGACCGTACGGGGCCCTGACCGCGGACCGGCAGAGCGCGCACAAGTCCCTGCTGATCGCGGGCGGCGTGGGCGTCACCCCGCTGCGGGCCCTGTTCGAGACGCTGCCCGGAGACGTCACGCTCCTCTACCGCGCCCGCTCGGCGGAGGACCTCGCCCTGGGCGGCGAGCTGGAGACGGTCGCGCGGTGGCGCGGGGCGAAGGTGCTCTACGCGCTCAACGGTCCGCAGGGCCGGCGCCCCGATCTCACGGCCCGGTCCCTGCGGGAGGCCGTGCCCGACCTGGCCGTCCACGACGTGTACCTGTGCGGCCCGCACGCGTTCGCG
Source organism: Streptomyces sp. NPDC060000 (assembly GCF_042737375.1). NCBI lineage: Bacteria > Bacillati > Actinomycetota > Actinomycetes > Kitasatosporales > Streptomycetaceae > Streptomyces > Streptomyces sp. NPDC060000. The sequence goes on along the minus strand of NZ_JBHWUU010000001.1, from coordinate 403,355 downwards.
CAGGACCTGTACGAGGCGCTGCGCGCCGCCGGGGTCCCGGACAGCCGTATCCACCACGAGTCCTTCGAGCTGTGAGGCCGTCTTGCACACGTTGAAGAAGAGCCGTCCGCTGCGTCGTATCGTGCTGGCGAGCGCCGCGACCGTCTCCGGGATGGTGCTGCTGCTGTCGCTGAAACCGCACACGGCACCGGCCGTCGCCGGGTTGGCGTCCTCCCCCGCGCCGGCCGCCAGTTCCAGCTCGTCGAGCGGGACGGGCGGGTCCAGCGGTTCGAGCGGGTCGACGACCACGGGGACCCAGATCCTCACCGGGGACTCCGTGCAGACCCGCTGGGGCCCCGTCCAGGTCCGCGCCACGCTGAAGAACGGAAAGCTCACCGATGTCACGGCGGTCGCCTACCCCCAGGAGAACCCGAGGGACCAGCAGATCAACGCGTATGCCATCCCGCAGCTGACCAGGGAGGCGCTCACGGCCCAGAGCGCCGACATCGACACGGTCTCCGGCGCCACGTACACCAGCGACGGCTACCGTCAGTCGCTCCAGTCGGCGCTGGACTCCGCGAGCGGCTGACGCCTCCCCGGTGCCTACGGGTTCCGCGCCGGCACCCGCCACACCGGCGCGGTGCCGCCGCCCTCGGGACTCCCCGGTTCCAGCCGGCCGCCCAGCTGTTCGGCGCGCTCCGCCATGTTGCGCAGCCCGCTGCGGCGGCCGTCGGCGGGGATGCCCACCCCGTTGTCCTTGGCAGACAGAACAGGCCGCAGGACGGCGCCCGGGCCGGTCCGAGGACTCGCTGCTGCTGTCCTGGACAGTCGTCGAACGCCGTACGGAGACCCCGGACGTCGTGCCCTTCCTGCCCGGCCACCTCGGCCACCCGGCCTGGCCTCGCAAGGCCACGAACCGCCGGATCAGCCCCCTCGCTGCCGTGCCGTGGCGTCTCCCGACGGCCGGGGTCACGCTGGGAAGGACAGGGAACGGACGGCGGCACGGAATCTGCTGGAGGTGCCATGAGCGGTGCGGACGGTCGTAGGCCGATCGTGGTGGGCGTCGACCCCGATCCCTCGAAGCGGCTTGCCCTCGCCTGGGCCGCCGACGAGGCGGAGCGCCGTGGCCTGCCGGTGCGACTCGTCCACGCCCAGGGCGTACCGACCGGTGGATACCGCACGGGCGAGGCACGGCCCTCCTGGGAGGAGTGGAACCGGACGCTGCACGAGGCGGGTGCCGAGGTACTCAAGGGGGCGGTCGCCTTCGTCGAGTCGCGACGGCCGGCCGTGGATGTGTCGGCGCTGCTGGCCGAAGGAGAGCCGGCGTGGGTTCTGCGCGAGGAGGCGGCGAACGCGTCCCTGGTCGTGGTGGGCTCCTGGCATCTGAGCACCAGGCGCGAGATGTTCACCTCCGCCTCCGTGGCGCTGCCGGTCTCCGCCCACGCTCCCTGTCCGGTCGTCGTCGTTCCGGAGCCGGAGCACGTCACCCAGGATCCCGCGTACTTCGTCGTCGGCGTCGACGGCAGTCCGCACGCGGCCGCGGCGGTGGACGTGGCGTTCGAGGAGGCGGCCCTGCGCGGAGCGGTCCTCAGGGCCCTGTACGTGTGGCATCCGCCGCTCCTGGGCGTCCTGGACGAGGACGCCACGGTGCGGGAGTGCCGCCAGGTGCTGTCCGAGACGGTCGCGGGCCGGACCGCGAGGTACCCGGAAGTGGAGCTGCACCATGAAGTCGTCCGCGGCCACCCGGTGCAGGTCCTGACGGAAGCCTCGGAACACGCGCTGGGGCTGGTTGTGGGAACCCGCGGGCACGGAGGCTTCACGGGCACGCTGCTGGGCTCCGTCAGCCAGGGAGTGCTGCACCACGCCCGCTGCCCCGTCATCACGGTCCCGGTGTGAGGCACCGAACGGCCCGGTGCCCTGCCCCGTACGGCCCTGGTGGTGCCGGCCCACCCGTCACACGATGAGAGGGCGCCACCGCTCGGGGCGGCACACCGGCGGAACGGCCGCCGAACTCGATGGAGTCCGTGATGGAAGCCTCACGTAAGGCCCTCCGAGATCGGTGGTCCTCGCGGCCGGTGACGCGCTGGCGTCGCAGGGGCTGCGGGTGCTGGCCGTCGCGCGGCGGGAACTGGACGGGCCCCGCCTCCCTCAGGACGGGGCCGAGTCCGACCTCACGCTCCAGGTACTGGCGAAACGGCCATCACACCGCGGTCCAGGACGGTGGGCCGCGCCCTGGGCGAGGTCCGGTTGCCCGAAGGGACGGTCGTCGCCACGATCGTCCGCGACGGACAACCGACCGTGCCGGATCCGGCAGTGCGGCTCCGACCCGGTGACGAGATCCTGCTCGTCTCGCACAACGCGACCGAGCAGGAGATCCACGCGGCCCTCCAGTGATCGCCGGACGCGGAACGCCGGAACCGGTCACCGCTCGGAGCTGCCCAGCGCCGCAGTGCGACAGTCTGGTGCGGGCCGGCCCGCACCGCACGAACAGTAGGAACAGTACGTCCGGGTAGGTCTCGCTGTAGGGCCGGGGAGGTGCCCCGGTGTCCCAGCAGCCGCTGCTTGATGTGCTCGGGCCTCAGGGGCTCGGTCAGCAGCGGGTTGGACATCAGGTGGATCTGTCCGGCGGCCAGGTAGTCGGCGGCCCCCCGGCGCGCGTCCAGGGTGCGCAGCGCGTCGTCTGTCAGTACGGTGGCGTCCTGGTGTTCGACCTTGGACATGGTGGGACTCCGGGATTCGTCGGCGTAGGGGTCATCGGGCGGTGGAGGCGGCATGGCCGGCAAGAAGGCGGCGGCGCTGCCGCGCAAGGAGTACGAGAGGGAACTGCTGCGCCTGCAGACCGAGTTGGTGAAGCTGCAGGAGTGGGTGCGGGCGTCGGGCACCCGGCTGGTGGTCGTCTTCGAGGGGCGGGACGCGGCGGGCAAGGGCGGCACGATCAAGCGGGTCGCCGAGCACCTCAACCCACGTGTGGCGCGGATCGCGGCGCTCCCGAAGCCGACCGAGCGCGAACGCACCCAGTGGTACTTCCAGCGATACGTGGAGCATCTGCCGGCGGCCGGGGAGATCGTGCTGTTCGACCGGTCCTGGTACAACCGGGCCGGGGTCGAGCACGTGATGGGCTTCTGCACCAAGGAGGAGCACCAGCTCTTCCTGCGCCAGTGCCCGATCTTCGAGCGGATGCTGGTCGAGGCCGGGGTCCTGCTGCGCAAGTACTGGTTCTCGGTGAGCGACACCGAGCAGCAGGAACGCTTCCGGCGCCGGCTGGAGGACCCGCTTCGACGCTGGAAGCTCTCGCCGATGGACCTGGAGTCGATCACGCACTGGGAGGCGTACTCCCGGGCCAAGGACGCGATGATGGTGCACACCGACATCTCCGAGGCGCCCTGGTACGTCGTCGAGAGCGACGACAAGCGCCGGGCGCGGCTGAACATGATCGCCCACCTGCTGTCGTCCGTGCCGTACCACGAGGTGCCGCCGCCCGTGCTGGAGCTCCCGGAGCGGCCCGCTTCGACCGGCTACGAGCGCCCGCCGCGGGATCTGCAGACCTATGTCCCCGACCACGCGGCGAGCCTCTGAGCAGCCGGCCGCCACCTCTCACACCCGCTCGGGTACGACGGCGACGGCGCACGACGGAGTGGTGCAGCCCCGCGTGGGCGACGCGCCCCAGCTGGAGTCCGAGGTGTCCGGGTTGCGCCGGGCCGACCACCAGGAGGCCGGCCTCGTGCGAGGCGGCCGGCGGGACCCGGTGGGCGGGGCCCTGGGCGGTGCGCCGGCACAGGTCCACCTTCGCGGGTGCGTCCTTGAGCGCCTGGTCCAGAGCATGACTCCCCTCCTCGGGGGCGAGGATCCTGGGGCGAGGGACCCGATTCCAGCGTCGTCTTCGGGGGGTTGCCCGGGCAGGGCCACTGGTCCCGGATCGGGGCCGACCGACCCCCTGCGCGGCGGCGCGGTGGGCCGGGTGCCGGGCCCGTCGCGCCGTCGGTACCGCAGGCCCGCGCGGTGTGCGTGCCGGTGCCTGCCGAGACGGCCGACTCGGATGCGGACGTGGTCCGCTTCCTGCGCAGCGGCGGGAGGTGGAAGCCGGAGCCCCGGTGCGGGTGCTCGTGCACGGCCATGGTCGTGGTTCCCTTCGAAGGCGGTCCGGTCGGTGCCTGACACCACTCAACTCCGGCCGCGCGAGCCGCCGGCGACGGCTGCCGAAGGTCCGTGATCGCGGCGCCGAACGGCCCTGTTCACAGGGGTCGTTGGGCCGGTCGCGCGGCACACCGGACGCGGCACGCCGGGCACGGGCTCCCGCCGTAGCTCTCGCGACCGATGGATCATGGGGCCAGGCGACGGAAGGCGGCAGATGTCCCAGGGCCCGGAGAGACACATCGCGCAGTGGCGCCGGCTGGTGCCCGGTCTCGTCGCGCTCCTCGGCTACCGGCGCGCGTGGCTCACGGGTGACCTGCTCGCCGGGGTGACCGTCGCCGCATATCTGGTGCCGCAGGTCATGGCGTACGGGGAGGTGGCCGGGCTGCCGCCGGTGGCCGGGCTGTGGGCGATCCTCCCGGCGCTCGCGATGTACGCCCTGTTCGGTTCCTCGCGGCTGCTGTCGGTCGGCCCCGAGTCCACGACGGCCCTCATGACGGCCACCGTGGTCGCACCGCTCGCCGCGGGTGACCCCGGGCGCTACGCCTCCCTCGCGGCGGCCCTGGCGGTCACGGTCGGGCTGCTGTGCCTGGTCGCCCGGGTGGTACGGCTCGGCTTCTTCGCGGACCTGCTGTCCCGCCCCGTCCTGATCGGCTATCTCGCGGGCGTGGCTCTCATCATGATGGTGGACCAGCTGCCCAAGCTCACCGGGGTGAAGACGAGCGGCGCGGAGTTCTTCCCCCAGCTGTGGTCCTTCCTCGTGCACCTGCCCGACGCGCACCCGGCGACCGTCGTCTTCTCCGCCGTCGTCCTCCTGTTCCTCTTCGTGACGGCCCGTTATGCCCGTGCCGTGCCCGGCCCGCTGCTCGCCGTCGTCCTCGGCACGGCCTCCGTCGTGGTCTTCGACCTCGACGGGCGGTACGGGCTCAAGGTGATCGGCGAGGTCCCGTCCGGTCTGCCGGGCCTCGCCGTCCCGGACCTGGGCGAGCTGCCGCATCTCGTGCTGCCCGCCCTCGGCGTGCTGCTGGTCGCCTACACCGACTTCATCCTCACCGCGCGGGCCTTCACCGTCCGCGACGACGAAGGTCCCGGGCTCGACGCCAACCAGGAGTTCCTCGCTCTGGGCGCGGCCAACCTGGGCGCCGGAGTGCTGCACGGCTTCCCGGTGAGCAGCAGCGCCAGCCGCACCGCGCTCGCGGCCTCGGGGGGTGCCCGCAGCCAGGCGTACTCACTGGTCGCCGGCGCGGTGGTGCTCGGTGTGCTGCTCTTCCTCAGCCCGCTGCTCACGAGAACCCCGTCCGCCGTGCTCGGCGCACTCGTCGTCTACGCCGCGGTGCGCATGATCGACCTCGCGGGCTTCCGCCGGCTGGCTTCCTTCCGCCGAAGGGAGCTGCTGCTGGCCCTCGGCTGCCTCGCAGGGGTGCTCGCCCTGGACATCCTGTACGGGGTGATCGTGGCGGTCGGCCTGTCGGTGGCCGAGTTGCTTACCCGGGTGGCGCGTCCGCACGACGCCGTCGAGGGCCTGGTTCCCGGTGTGGCCGGCATGCACGACGTGGACGACTACCCGCGGGCCCGGACGATCCCGGGGCTGCTGGTCTACCGCTACGACTCGCCCCTGTTCTTCGCCAACGCGGAGGACTTCCGGCGCCGCGCCCTGGCCGCCGTCGACGAACAGGCCGACACCGTCCGCTGGTTCGTCCTCAACACCGAGGCCAATGTCGAGGTCGACATCACCGCCCTCGACGCGGTCGACGAGCTGCGCCGCGAACTGACCGGCCGGGGCGTCGTGTTCGCTCTCGCCCGGGTGAAGCAGGACCTGCTGGACGACCTGGAGGCGTACGGACTCGCGGACGCGGTCGGCAAGGACCGGATGTTCCTGACGCTGCCGACCGCCGTCGCCGCGTACCGGGCGTGGCTCGAACGTCAGTAGGCGGCCACGCCCCGCTCCCTGAAGCGCTCGCGGACACTCCCGGTCAGGCCGGGTCTGGAACCGCGGTGTCGTCGCGCAGGGGAAAGGGGATGCCGAGCGTCTCGTACTTCGGGGCTGGTTTCTGGAAGGGCGGCACGTCGACCCGCTCGACCGCTTCGAGCCCCGCGACGAAGCCGGCCAGGGCGTCCACGGTCGGCGGATCGTCGGCCCAGCCGGGAACGAGCACGTAGCGGATCCGCGTCGGGACACCGAGACGGTCGAGGCGGCTGGCGGAACTCAGCGTGGGCGCGAGCCGCCCGCCGGTCAGCTTCCGGTAGGTGCCGACACGACTCCGGCGCGCCATCCGGACGACAAGCCGCGAGGTCCCGTCGGCAGGCCTCCGCGGCGATCCATCGGTGACTCGACTCGTGCACGGTGACCGCTCGCTTGAGGTCCGAGTCAGTCGAAGAGGGCAACCAGCCCGTACACCCAGATCGCGAGGAACGCGAGGAGCACCACCAGGCATCCGGCCCCCGTCAGGAAGCCGGTGAGGGCGCTTCCCTTGCTGTCCGCGCTCCCGCCGACCGGCACCGTGTCCCAGTCGACCGGGCGTCCCACGGCATCGGAGCTCGCTGCTCGCACTGCCGCCAGCTGCTCTCTCGCGAAGGCCGATCGGGCAAGCGACTCGGGGCCATGCCAGGCAAGTGCACGCATGCGCTGCGGAGGTGTGCGGTATCGCGTCTCGAAGGCGGAGGTCTCAGCCGGTTCCCGGTCGGGTTCGAGGTACATCCAGCGACCCGCTTCCGCCGGCTCTCCGTACAGTCGGTACACCTCGGCCAGGCGGCGGCGCAGCAAAAGGTCGTTCGGAAAGGACGACACCAGTCCGCGCAGGCGCTGGCGCGCGACGGGGACCCGCCCGGCGGCCAGGTCTGCTTCGGCTCGGGCAAGAGTGTCTCTCAGCGGCATAGGAGCATGATCGACTACTGCGGGGACCGACGTCGAACCCGTTTCCCCTCACCAGTGACAGTGGCCAGGAAAATGCGTCGCCCCACGGACGCGTCGGACCGTACCGTCGCCGCATGAAGCTGCTCTCCGTCAATGTCGGCAGGCCCCGCTCCAACCCTTGGAAGGGGCTCAGCGCAACGGGCATCGACAAGCGGCCCGTCGACGGCCCGGTGGCCGTCGTCGCCCCCGGCCCCAAGGGCACCGGCGCGGTCGGTCTCGTCGGCGACCGGGTCTACGACGTACAGCACCACGGTGGCACCGACCAAGCCGTCTACGCCTACGCCCGCGAGGATCTCGACGGCTGGCAGGCCGAGTTGGGCAGGCCGCTCGACAGCGGCGTCTTCGGGGAGAACCTCACGACCGTCGGCCTCGACGTCAACGGCGCCCTGATCGGCGAGCGTTGGCGCATCGGGCCGGACGTGGTGCTGGAGGTGTCGTGCGCGCGGATCCCGTGCGTGACGTTCCAGGGCTGGCTGGAGCGCGAGGGTTGGATCAAGCGGTTCACCCAGGCCGCAAGGCCGGGCGCGTACCTCCGCGTGATCGAGCCGGGGGACATTCGCGCCGGCGATCCGGTCGAGATCGCGCACCGGCCCGACCACGACGTGACCGTCTCGCTCGTCTTCCGCGCGATGACACGTGAACCGGAGCTGCTGCGGCGGCTGCTGGTCGCCGACGCGCTGCCGGAGGAGAGCAAGGACCTGGCCCGCAGGCGTACGAACGCATAGGCGGCCGATCAGAGCGCCCGAGCAGCGACGCGATCGCGCTGTCGGGCTTCTTCGCCGTGCCGGTGCGGCTGCGGCTGACCAGGTCCGGCGCTCGTACACCGGGGAGGCCGGCACGGACGGCGTCACCTGGACCACCGTCGGCAAGGCCACGCCGGGAGGCGCGGGCGCCGCCCAGGACGTCGGGGTCTTGGTGACCGCGGTCAACGGCTGGAACGGCGCCCGGGGCATCGCCACGTTCGACCGGTTCGAGGTGACCTCATCCCGGTGACGGCGGCGGCCGTCAGGCCTGGTGGGCGCGGGTGGCGAGGCGGTCCGCGAACGCGATGACGAGGTCGCGCAGCTCATCGGGGCGCTCGATGGTGAACGGCCGGTCGAGGGAGGCGAGCACCGGAGGCAGCCAGTCCAGCCGCTCCACCCGCAGCTCGACGAGCAGCCAGCGCTCGGTCGCGGAATCCGCGCCGGTCCCGGAGGCGGGCTCCTCCACGCTCGCGACGCCGACGGGAAGCCGGGCGCGGATCTGCTCGACCGTCCCCTGGATCCGCAGGGTCACCTCGTGCCGGTACGCCGCCGTGGCGAACCCCGACAGAACACGCTGCGCCGGGTCCGGGCCTGCGACCGGCTCGAACGAGCCGGGCAGGGTCCTCGCGTCGGCGACGCGGTCGAGCCGGAAGGTCCGGTCCTCACCGATCTCGGGGTCCGCGCCGGTGACGTACCACCGGCCCGCATGCGCTACGACCCCGTACGGGTGCAGCGTGCGGCCGGTGCGCCGACCGTCACGGTCGGTGTACCTGATCGAGACCGGCCGGCGGTGACGCACCGCGTCGGCGACGGTGAGCAGGACCTCGGAGTCAGGGGTGGCGAACTCGCCGGCCGGTTCCGTGAAGGCGAGGGATTCCAGGACCGTGTCGAGCCGGCGGGTGAGCCGCTCGGGCAGCACCCGCCGGATCTTGGCGGCTGCCGTCTCGCCGGCGGTGGCCGTGGTCGTCGTCAGGCCCGTTCGGCGGCCGGCGACCAGGCCGAGCAGCACGGCGATCGCCTCGTCGTCGCTGAGCATGAGCGGAGGCAGACGGTAGCCGGGGGCGAGGCGGTAGCCGCCGTAGCGGCCGCGCACTGCCTCGACCGGCACGTCGAGGTCGATCAGCTGGGTCACATACCGTCGCACGGTGCGTGCGTCCACGCCGAGCCGGTCGGCGAGTTCGCCCATCGTCCGGGTTCCCCCCGACTGCAGCAGCTCCAGGAGGGTGAGCACGCGGCTGGTCGGTCGGGACATGGTCCGAGCCTAACGCGAATACCGGACCGTTTCTGTCCTCTATCTGTTCTAGCGTGCGAGGTGCAACGACTTCACGAACCCACGCATCAGGGAGAACACCATGGACTTCGTCTCGATCCGGGTCATCACCGGCGATGTCGCCCGCCTCGTCGAGTTCTACGAGAAGGCCACCGGGGTGCCGGCGAGCTGGTCCACCGAGGACTTCGCGGAAATCAGGACCCCGAGCGGCACGCTCGCCATCGGCAGCACACGTACTGTCCCGCTGTTCGCGCCGGGCTCCGCCCGCCCGGCGGCGAACCACAGCGTGATCATGGAGTTCCTGGTGGACGACGTGGACCGCGTGCACGAGAACCTGACCGGTTTCGTGACCGACTTCGTCAACGAGCCCACCACCATGCCCTGGGGCAACCGGTCGCTGCTGTTCCGCGACCCCGACGGCAACCTCGTCAACTTCTTCACCCCGGTCACGCCGGCGGCGATCGAGAAGTTCGCCCGCTCCGCTGACACAGGTGACATCGGGTGACACCAGGTGGCGAGCGGGTCGGCCCGCGGCTGATAGCTCTCGGTCACGGGTCCCGTCGGGGGCGGCCTGGCGGCCCGAGGTCCTCCCCCAGCCATCTGACCAGGAACCCAGGTGTGGACGGGGCGGGATGGGGGACTTGGACCGCAGGCCGGTTCGGCGTTCCCATGGGGTTGGTCCGGCTCAGGTTCCTCTGGTTCGGACGTTGTGCTGGGGGAGCCGCCCTCCGCAGGTCACGAGAGAGTGCCCCGTTCGCAGACCAGTCGGGCGACCTCACGAAGCTTGACGTTGTTCTCCTGCGAGTAGCGGCGCAGCACGTCGAACGCCTGCTCTTCGGTGATGTGGTGGCTCCCCATGAGGATGCCCATGGCCTCGCCGATGACGTGCCGGGTGGCGACCGCGTGTTCCATCTGGGCGTGGGTGCGGGCGCTGGAGAAGGCGATGGCCGCGTGGGAGGCCAGTAGCCACCCGGCCATCTCGCTGGCCTCGGTGAACGCGCCGGGTTTGCGGGAGTAGAAGTTGAGCGCGCCGAGGTCCTCGTCATCGGTGAACAGCAGGAACCCCATCATGCTCCCCACGCCGAGTGCATGGGCCTGCGGTGCGTAGGCAGGCCAGCGGGATCTCTGGGCCGTCAGGTCCCCGATGCGGAAGACCCGCTCTCCCTGTGCGGAGTGGGCCGCGTCGAAGCACGGCCCTTCACCCAACCTGGCCTGTAGCTGATCACTGTCGACGACCAGCTGGTCGGTCGGGGCGAGAGTCTCCACGCGCTTGTCCTGCAGTACCAGGATTCCGGCCGCGTCGCAGCCGTCCACCAGTTCCGTGGCCGACGCCGTGATCCGCCGGAGCGTGGCGTCGACCGATTCCTGCGCCAGGAGATCACGGGCCATCGACGCCATCTGCTGCGCGAACCGGTCCCAGTGCACTTCGCCCTCCGCTTCTCGTCGTGTCCGGACAGCTCTCATACCCAGCTTTCCACGCGAGCCTCGCGGCGGGGCGGTACCAGGCCTGGCGGCGCAGCCGGGGGCTTCCCGTGCCGCCTGCGCGGAGGGCTGTGCGCTCTCCCTGGCCGTTGCGCACCTTGTAGCGCCCGGCGAGGGCATGGAATGCCTCTCGTCCGGTCCGGTCGTACGGTGGGCTGTGGCGAGGCCGGCGAAGCTGAACCAGAAGACGGAGTCGACGCCCTCCTCCTCGAAGACCGCATGAGGTCGCCGAGGGAGCGGACCTGCTCGCCCCTCATCGCGCACCAGGTCGTCGCTCCGCCGGCAGCGATCACCGGGCCCCGGGTACCTACCGGGCCGCCGCCGAACCGGGCCTGTGTGTCCCGGCCGACCTCAGCGTGGTCGGCTTCGACGACCTGCCCTTCGCGGACCGGGTCACCCCACGCCTGACGACGATCCGCACTCCCCTCGCCGACATGACCGCGCTCGCGGCCCGGATGGTCCTGCGGCTGCCGTCCGGGGAGCAGCCTGAGACGACGCGCGTGGAGGTGGCGACGGAACTGGTGGTACGGAACTGGTGGTACGGAACTGGTGGTAGGGGAGAACAGCGGACCCCGTCCATCACGGTGAACCCGAAAGGCCGTTGACCGGCCCGCCCGGGGTGGCTGCGGATCGACGAGCGGGGGCTCCGCGCCGCCCGCAGCCGGGTGAGCGGAGCCGTCGGGAGGGGATACTGGCCCCTCAACGCCGGTACGGATGAGGAGCGCAGTAAGTGACCAGCGACAATCGCATAGGACCGCCCCACTTCGGAAGCGAACGCGACATGTTGCGGGCCTTTCTCGACTACCACCGTGCGACGCTCGCCATGAAGTGCGAGGGGCTCTCCGACGAGGAGCTGCGGCAGCAGTCGATGCCGCCGTCCACCCTTTCGCTGCTCGGACTGGTCCGGCACATGGCGGAGGTGGAACGTGCCTGGTTCCGCCGGGTGTTCGAGGACCATGACGCGCCCATGGTCTGGTCCGACAGGATCGACTTCCAGGCGGCGTACGACGCGAGTGCGTCGACGAGGGCCGAGGCGTTCTCGGCCTGGGAGGCGGAGGTGGAGAACTCCCGCCGTGTCGAGCGGGCGGCCGAGTCCCTGGACCAGGCCGGGTACCAGGCACGATGGGGCGAGAAGGTGTCGCTGAGGATGGTGATGGTGCACGTTCTCCTGGAGTACGGCCGCCACAACGGGCACGCGGACTTCCTGCGTGAGGGTGTCGACGGAACCGTGGGCGCCTGAGAAAGCACCGACAGCCGACCGGCCCGAGGACCACTGCCCTGCCCGATCGGTCATGAGGGACACGTCAGGGCGGGCGCCGCCGTGGTGCAGGCAGGCCCGCGTCTCTCACCACCTCGCGCAACGGCGGACGGCCCGCCACGCGCACGCCTGTCAGACCGGCGACGGCCGACGGCCGACGCCCGGCGTCCCGTGTTCTCGGCCGTGGCCCCGGAGCGGGCGGACGCGGCCCGACGGCGGAGTTGCGTCCGGATGCGGCAGGCGCGGAATAATCTCGTCGGCGCCCGAGGTGACAAGAGCGCAGTCCTGGAAAGAGGATGAGCAGAGGAAGTGGCACGGCTTCATCCTTGCGGGCCACGACCGGCTTGCGAATCGATCACGGACGAGAAGCAGGTATCCGGTGGCGCACGCGGACAGCGGTGGGTACGAGCCGAGCAATGCGGACTGGTCCGACGTCTTCGCCGCCGATCCCGGCATCGGCGGTGATCTCGCCGCCGTCGACTGGTCGGCCACACCGCTCGGACCGCCGGCCGGCTGGCCGCAGAGCCTGCTGACGGCGGTACGCATCCTGCTGTCGTCGCGCTTCTCCATGTGGATGGCCTGGGGCCCGGATCTCACGTTCCTCTGCAACGCCGCCTACCGCCGCAACACGCTGGGACGCAAATACCCATGGGCCCTGGGGCGTCCGGCCGGCGAGGTCTGGTCGGAGATCTGGTCCGACGTGGGACCCCGTATCGACCGCGTCCTGTCCTCGGGCGAGGCGACGTGGGACGAGGGTCTGCTGCTGTTCCTGGAACGGTCCGGATACCGGGAGGAGACCTACCACACCTTCTCCTACAGCCCCCTGCACGACGACGCCGGCGCCGTGGTGGGCATGCTGTGTGTGGTCAGCGAGGACACCGAACGCGTGGTCGGCGCGCGGCGGATGGCGACACTGCGCGATCTGGGCTCCGACCCCAGTGTCATTCGTACCGAGGCGGAGACGCTCGCCTTCCTCGGCCGTCAGCTCGAACGCAACCTCGCGGACCTGCCGTTCACCCTCACCTACCTCCTCAAGGACGACGGCGCCCGTCTGGCCTGCACCACCGGCATGCCGACGGGCCATCCGGCGGCCCCGCAACTCCTGTCTCCCGAGGACCCCGGCGGCCCGTGGCCGGTGGCAGCCCTCGTCGACGGCGCGTCCGTGGCGGTACGGCTCGACGCCGACATCGTCGCCGAACTGCCGGCCGGCTCCTGGCCGGAGCCCCCCGAACAGGCCCTGGCCGTACCGCTGGTGCAGCCGGGCGGAGCGCCCTACGGCTTCGTGGTCGCCGCGCTCAACAGGTACCGTGCCCTGGACGAGGACTACCGGGGGTTCGTCGAACTCGTCGCCGGATATCTCGCCGCCGGCATCGGCTCCGCCCGCGGTTACCGTGCGCAGCAGCGGCGGGCGGAAGAACTGGCCGAACTCGACCGGGCCAAGACCACGTTCTTCTCCAACATCAGCCATGAGTTCCGCACCCCCCTCGCGCTGATCTCCGGGCCCGTCGAGGAGCTCCAGAAGCATCTCGCGGACGCCGACGCGCAGGTCGGGCAGGAGCTGGCGGCGATCCACCGCAACGCGCTGCGTCTGGGCAAACTGGTCAACACCCTGCTGGACTTCTCCCGCATCGAAGCGGGCCGGATGCAGGCGTGCTTCGAGCCGGTGGACCTCGCCGCGTTGACGGCCGAACTCACCAGCGTCTTCCGGTCCGCGGTCGACCGGGCCGGCCTCGACCTCGTCGTCGACTGCCCCGCGCTGGACCGGCCGGTCCACGTCGACCGGGACATGTGGGAGAAGGTGATCCTCAACCTGCTGAGCAACGCGCTCAAGTTCACCTTCGACGGTTCCCTCGGCGTCACGGTCCGGGAGGAGGACGATCGGGCGGTGGTGACCGTCTCCGACACCGGCGTCGGCATCGCCGAGCACGAGATGCCGCGTCTGTTCGAACGCTTCCACCGCATCAGCGGTGTCCGTGCCCGATCCCACGAGGGCAGCGGCATCGGCCTCGCCCTCGTCCGTGAACTGGTCGTGCTGCACGGCGGCACCATCTCGGCGGACAGCACTCCGGACCGCGGTACGCGCTTCACCGTCCGGCTGCCGTTCGGGTCGGCGCACCTCCCCGCCGACGCCGTCCGCGGGTCGTCCCGGTCCCGCCCCGCGTCGGCCTCCGCCGTGCCCTACGTCCAGGAAGCCCTGCGCTGGCTCCCCGCCGACAGCGGCACAGTCGTCCAGGACAAGGCCGCGCACGACACGTCTTCCCCGCCGGTCGCGAGCCGACCGGCCGTGCGCGCCCGGGTCCTGGTCGCCGACGACAACGCGGACATGCGCGAGTACCTGGTCCGCATTCTCTCCGAGGCGGGATACCGGGCGGACGCCGTGAGCGACGGTCTGGCGGCCCTGGCGGCCGCCCGCGCCCACACCCCGGATCTGATCGTCAGCGATGTGATGATGCCGCTGCTGGACGGACTCGCCCTCGTCGGCGCCCTGAGATCGGACACCCGGACCGCCTCGGTGCCCATTCTGCTGCTCTCCGCCCGGGCGGGGCAGGAGGCGTCCATCGAGGGTTTGTCGGCGGGCGCGGACGACTACCTCGTCAAACCCTTCGCCGCGGCCGAACTGCTGGCCCGGGTGCGGGCCAACGTGGAACTGGCACGTCTGCGCACCCATCACGTACGGTGGCGCGCCGCCCTTGTGGACTCGCTGCAGGAAGCCCTGCTCGTCATGGACGACACCGGCACCGTCCTCGAGATCAACGCCGCGTTCACCCAGGTGCTCGGCCATGGCACCGACGGGCTTCCCTACCCCCGGGCCCACCCCTGGTGGCCGGATGCCGTGACCGACCCCGAGGCCCACCGGCAGGTGGCCGACGCCTTCGCCCACCTGCTCACGCACGGGCACGGCAGCCACACCCTTCCCCTCACCCACCGGGACGGGCACCGGTTGTACGTCAGGGCCGCCTTCAACGACGCCCACGATCCCGACAGCGGACGGCGGATGATCGTGGGCACCTTCCGCGACGTCACGGCCGAACGCCATGCCATCCAACGCGAGAGCGCCCTCGCCTCTCTCAGCACCCGCCTCGCCGAGGCGGCCGGCCTGCACGAAGCACTCACGACGGCTTTGGAACTGCTCCAGGAGCTGTGGCGGGCCGAACACGTCCTGTCGGCGGTCTTCGCCACGGCCGGCCATCCGCACCTCACCGCCACCCGCCCGCTGACCTGGCAGGACGTCCCGGCCCAACGGCAGCGCACGATCAGCGACCTTCAGCATCGGCCCCTGCTCACCCCGGTCCACGAAGCCACCGGTGCCGGTGTCCTGCTCGAGCACCCCGACGGCCCCATGGCGCTGTGGATCGAACTGGGCGCGGGCGCGGCACACCGCTTCAGCCGCGAGGACGAACTACTGCTCGTGCTTCTCGCCGGTCATCTGGCCCAGGCACTCACCCGCGCCCACCAGATCGACCAGCAGCGCGAGACCGCTCTCACCCTGCAACGCGCCATCCTCGGCCCCTCCCGACTCCCCGAGGGCTTCGCCGCGCGCTACGAGCCCGCCACTCCACCGCTGGAGATCGGCGGGGACTGGTACGACGTCATCCCCCTGCCGGACGACCGGATCGGCATCGTGGTCGGCGACTGCGTCGGACGCGGCCTGCAGGCAGCCACCGTCATGGGCCAGCTGCGCAGTGCCTGCCGTGCCCTGTTCCTCCAGGATCCCAGCCCGGCCCGCACGCTCATGGCTCTCGACCACTTCGCCAAAGGCATCCCCGGTGCGATGTGCACGACCGTGTTCTGCGGCGTCCTCGACCCCCGGACCGGAGTCCTGACCTACTCCAGTGCCGGCCATCCGCCGGGCGTGCTCGCGCTCCCGGACGGCGGTACGCGCCTGCTCGAAGCCGGAGACGCCCTTCCCCTGGCCGTCCGCCCCACTCTCGACCGTCCCGAGCACGTCTGCCCGCTCCCCGCCCGCTCCTCGCTCCTGGTCTACACCGACGGTCTCGTCGAGCGCCGACGGCAATCGCTGGACGTGGGCATCGCCCGGGCCGGCGAGGTGATGCAGAGCGGCCGCGACCTCGCCGCGCGAGGGCTGGCCGACCGCCTCATGTCCGAGCTGGCCCCCGCGGGCGGCTACGACGACGATGTCGCCCTCCTGCTCTACCGGTACCCGGGCCCCTTGCGGTTCGCGTTTCCCGCCGAGTCCGGACAGCTCGCCGGCGCGCGGCACGCCCTGCGCGACTGGCTCACCCGATGCGATCTGCCCCGGCGGACCGCGCAGGACGTACTCATCGCCGCCGGTGAAGCCTGTGCCAACGCCGTGGAACACGGCCACCGAGCCACTCCTGACGGGATCATCCGGCTGTGCGCCGAGACCTCCTCCGACACCGTCCGGGTGATCGTGGCGGACAGCGGGACGTGGAAGCCCGGCAACCCGGCCGACACGCCCCACCGTGGCCGGGGCCTCGGCATCATGAAGGCTCTGTCGAGCCAAGTGACCATCACACCCGGCCCCTTGGGCACCACCGTCGAGATGCACACGAGGATCGTGTAATGCCCACTCAGCTGACCCTCACTCACGGCAGAACCACCGACGGCGGCACCCTGCTGACCGTCGCGGGCGAGATCGACATGAGCAACAGCACCACACTCGCCGACGCGATCGACGCTGTGCCGGGGCCGCTCGTCGTCGACCTGACCGACGTGGAATACCTGGACAGCGCCGGCCTCAACGTGCTGTTCGTCCATGCCGAACGCCTCGAACTCATCGCCACCCCGCTGCTCCAGCCGGTCCTGACGGTTTCCGGCCTCACCCGTCTCGTCGACGTCCGACTCCTGCCCACGGACGGTTCCACCACACCCTGAAGGGCGGCGCTCAGGGTCGACTCGTCGAAAGACCAACTTACGTATATTGCGAGGCAGTTCACCTTATCCGCACGAACTCCACTCCCTATGATCAGAAGATGACGGAACCGACGCAACCCGGGCCGTACACAGGTCCGCCCACCCCTCCCATCCAGCCGGCGGCGCCCGCGCCCGGCGGCTGGCCGGCACCTCCCCCTCAGGCCGCGGGTCACCACCCCGACGCGTACCCGCCGTCCGCCCCCTACGGCAGACCACCCGGCCCGCCGAAGGGTCCGGCCGCCGTCTCCGAGCGGGTGTCCGGGGCGCTGCTGCTCGTCGGCGCCGCCCTCGCCGTCGGCGCTTCTTTCGCCACACTCGACAAGTCGGCCGAGTACGCGGAGGGCCACAGCGGCGACGCGGTCTACAGAACCGTCGCGAAGCCGTGGTCCTACTCCAACGCGATACCGGGGCAGAAGACCGTCGAGGTCACGCAGTTCTACGGAGTTCCGCTGCTCATCGGCGGCCTTGTCGCCATTGCCGCGGCGGTACTCCTGCTGGCCGGATCCGGCCGGAGGCTTCCGCCGGCCCGGGTGCTCGGCGTGACCGCCGCGGCACTGCTGCTCGGCACCACGCTGACGGTGGCGACGGCCGCGTTCAACGACACCCAGTGGGACACGGACACCCGGTCCACGACTTTGGGCCCGGGGTTCTACCTGCTCACCCTCGCCTGTCTGGCCGCACTCGCCGCGACCGTGCTCACCGTACTGACCGTCCTCGGCACCCGCCGGCCCGCCGGCCCGGCACCCGCGCCGAACCAGTACCCGCCCCAGGCGCAGCAGCCCTGGCAGTCCGCCGCCGCACCCCGGCAACACCCGCCGACGCAGCCTCCGCCGCCTTCCCAACCCCCGTCCGTGAGCTGAGCGAGGAGGCACCCGGCGGTCCGGCACCCGCTCACAGGTCTCTCGGCCATCCTGTGACAGCGACCTCGCCCGGGAGCCGGTGAAGCCGCTTCCTGCGAGTCCGCCGAGTTCGACCTCGCCGGCGGGCTGGTACCGGCCTCCGACATCGCCGGTGACACCTACGACTACTCCCTCGACCAGAACACCCTGCACCTGGCCGTGAACCTGCCCTTCGGCGTCTCCTGGCAGGGCCCCTACCGGGTGCGGGACTTCGCCCTGCGCCCCGGGCGACCGCCTCGTGCTCCACACCGACGGCATGCAGGAACGCCAGGCCGAGGCGGTCGACCTGCCCGCCCTCCTGCGTGACACCGCCACCGCGCATCCCCGCGAGGTCGTGCGCACGCTGGTCGGCACGGTCACCGACGCCTACCACGGCGGCCGGCCGAGAGACGACGCCACCGTCCTGTGCCTGGACTGGCACGGCCCCCAGGCCTCCGAGACCGCCTGACGCGACCATCGCCCCCGGCTCCGCCCACGCGACGGGCGGGGCCCGCCAGCGCACGCGAGGCGCACATTTGTACTACTGGGCGGCGAATATCCCATGAGCGAATTCCCGCCAGTATGGTGGGCGGGCGGTTGAGCGAAAGGCACACCGGCGCCGGGGGGTTCCGGATGTGCCGCCCCTTCGTACGCCGCGGTTCCGGAACTCCGGGCGGCCGAACTGTCGCAGGGCTGCCCCATGGTCATCAGGGGGCAGAACCATGCGGGTGCTCGCCGAGCGATACGAGCTGATCGGGCCGGTCGGACGCGGTGGGATGGGGGAGGTCTGGCGCGCCACCGATCGGGAGCTCGGGCGCACCGTCGCGGTGAAGGTGTTACCGCCGGAACTGACCCGGCACGAGGAGTTCCGGGTCCGGTTCCGCCGGGAGGCGCGCGTCGTGGCCTCGCTCAACCACCGGAACGTCGCCGTGCTGCACGACGTCGGCGAGGACACCACCGACGGCGAGACCACTCCGTTCCTGGTCATGGAGTTCATTTGGGGACGCACGCTGACGGATGTGCTGGCCGACGGCACGTTCACGGTCGAACGGGCCCTGGCGGTCGGCAGGGACATCGCCGACGCCCTCGCGCACAGCCACGCCCAGGGCCTCATCCACCGGGACATCAAGCCGTCCAACGTCATGCTGACGTCCGAAGGCGGCATCAAGGTCCTGGACTTCGGGATCGCGAAGGTCGTCGCGGAGACCACCACCCGTCTCACCGCGACGGGCATGACGGTGGGCACCCCCGCCTACCTCTCCCCCGAGCAGCTCTCCGGCCGGCCCGTGGACGGCCGCTCCGACCAGTACTCCACTGGCTGTCTGGTGTACGAACTGCTCACCGGCCGCCCCCCGTTCGTCGGTGACTCCCCCTTCGCGGTGATGCACCAGCACATCAGCCAGGAACCGGTCGCACCCTCCCGGCTGCGCCCGCAGATCCCGGCCATGGTGGACGGCCTCGTGCTCCGGACCCTGGCGAAGGACCGTGAGCAGCGCCTGGGCAGCGCGGCCGAGCTGCGGGACGCGCTGGCGGCGGCCCTCACCGTGCTGAGCGGCCCGACGGCCGCACCGACCCCACGGGCCGCCGCCTCGGCTCCGGTCGCGCCGCCCGCGCCCGCCGTACCGCCCGCGCGCGCGAAGGCCGACTCCGGGACGGGGCCCGGCCACACGGCACTGGCCGAGCAGGAGACCCGTACCGCGCCGACGCCGCCCCGGCCGGCCGTGCCGCCTCCGGGCGGGCCGTTCGGCTCGGCCGTCCCCGGTGTCGCGGGCGGTGCCCGGACGCCGTCGGGAGGCGCCGCTTCGCCCTCACCGGGCGAGCGGCGGTTCTCCCGCACCGGCGGCAGGATCATCGCCCTGCTCGGCATCGTCGTCTCCGGCGCCGTCAGCATCGGCTACCAGGACACGTACGCGGGCTCGGCCGACGAGCTCGTCGGGGTGTGGGTGGCCGCCGTCGTGCTCGGGCTGGCCCTGTTCCGCTGGCTCCCCCTCACCTCGGCCATCCTGTGGTGGGGTGCCGGAGCCCTCGTCATCGCGAGTGTCGCGATCGGCGGGGCGGTCGACGACTACGACTCCAGCTCCGTCACGGAGACGAACTTCGGCACCCTCTACTACTACGACTCCACGTACCAGAGCTACTCCGAGCTGCCGACCGACTCCTCCGGCCACAGGCTCTTCGAGAGCGACTACAGCGGCGGGTACTCTCCCGCCACGGCCGAGGTCTACCAGGACCACACCGCGCATGAAGACATCGAGGTCTTCGCCGCCCCGGTGCTCGCCCTCGCCGCGCTGTGCCTCGTCCGCTCGCTGAGCCGCCGCCGTCTCTCGCCTCTCGAGGCGGCCTGCGGCCTCACGCTGGGCGGCCTGGGAGTCGGCTGGCTGGCCTTCGGTTCGGACGAGCAGACCGGGGTGTTCACGGTGGCCTGGGCCGTGATCGTCGTCGCCGCCGTCGTCCAGGAGATCCGCGCCCGCAGGACCGCCCCGCCACGTGTCCGGCGCCGACTGCGGTTCGTCACGGCGGAGTAGCGGGCGGACGGTCACCGACAGCGGACGCGCCAGGCGCGGCGGACGCCGCACGCCCTACTTCACGGATCCCGCCATGACCCCCTGCACGAAGTGCCGTTGGAAGGCGAAGAACACAGCCACGGGCACGACGAGGGACAGGAACGCGCCCGGCGCCAGCACATCGATGTTGCTGCCGAACTGCCGTATCTGCGACTGGAGTTCCACGGTCAGAGGCTGGGACGAGCTGTCGGCGAACAGCAGCGCCACCAGCATGTCGTTCCACACCCACAGGAACTGGAAGATGGCCAGACTCGCCAGGGCGGGCCGCCCCACCGGCACCACGAGCCGGGTGAAGATGCGCCATTCGCTGCCCCCGTCCATACGGGCCGCCTCCAGCATCTCCCGCGGTATCTCGGCGAAGTAGTTCCGCAACAGGAAGATCGCGAACGGCAGTCCGTAGGAGACGTGGAAGAGAACGACGCCGGGAATCGTGCCGAACAGCCCCAGTTGGCCGAAGAGTTTGGCCACAGGGAGCAGACCGATCTGCACGGGCACCACCAGGAGCGCGACCACCAGCAGGAAGACGGCGTCACGGCCGGGGAAGTCGAGCCAGGCGAAGGCGTACCCGGCCAGCGCGGCGATCACCACCACGAGAAACGTCGCCGGCACCGAGATCAGCACGGTGTTCCAGAACGCCTGCGTCATCCCGGCGTTGCCCAGCAGCGCGGAGTAGTTGTCGAAGGACAGCTGTCCCGGGCTGGTGAGCGCCGTCCACCAGCCGCCCTTGGCCGTGTCCTGCGTCGACCGCAGGGACGACACGAGCAGTCCCGCGAGCGGCGTCAGCCAGAGCAGCCCGATGACCACGAGGACGGCCTGCACGGCACTGTTGCCGAGCCCGCGCCGAAGCGCACTGAGATTCATCGCTGACTCCCTCGGAAGCGACGGACGTTGAAGACCATGGCGGGGATCACCAGCAGCAGGAGCAGCACGCCGAGGGCGCTGCCCAGCCCCTGGTCGTTGCCGCCGCCGAAGGACACCAGCCACATCTGGGTGGCCAGCACGGTGGCGTCCTCCTGCACCGGTCCGGGCGCGATGATGTAGACGAGGTCGAACACCTTCATCACGTTGATCACGAGGGTCACGAAGACCACCGTCAGCACGGGCGCCAGCAGCGGCACGGTGATCCGGCGGAACACCTGCCACTCGTTGGCGCCGTCCATCCGCGCCGCCTCGAGCGAGTCGCGCGGCAGCGAGGACAGGCCGGCGCCGATCAGCACCATGGCGAAGCCGGTCCAGATCCACAGATAGGCGCCGATGATCGCCGGGGTGACCAGTGCCGGACCGAGCCAGGAGACGCCGTCGTAGGGCGCGGCGAAGTTCGAAGCGGAGAGGGAGACGGTGTACGAGCCGGCCTCGAGACCGGGGAAGCGGAAGGAGCCGTCGGCCGCGGTGGTGGTGCTCGCGACGATCTTCCCGTCGCGCTCCGCCTGGACCTTCATCCCGGGCAGCCCGCTCTCCCGGCTGTCCACCACACCCTGTTTCCCTCCCCCGCCGGGGGTGAAGTCCAGGTAGACCACTCCACGCAGCTCGCGGGGGCCCGCCGCACGGGCGGCCGCCTTTCCGGCCGGTTCCGCGCCCGCCGGGAGCTCCTTGGGCGGGACGCCGACCATGCCGAGGGCGACCGTGTCGCCCGGCGACACGGTCGCGCCGGTGCGGTAGGAGCCGTCGGCGCCGTGTTTCAGGCCCTGCCCGTCACGGGCGCGGGCCGTCGGGTAGGAGGAGGTGTCCTGGAAGGCGTCGTGGACGCCGACGGCCGCCGCGTTCAGGACGCCCTTGTCGGGGTCCTCGTCGTAGGCCAGCCGGAAGATGATGCCCGCGGCCAGGAAGGAGACGGCCATGGGCATGAAGAGCAGCAGCTTGAACGCCGTGGCCCAGCGGATCTTCTCGACGAGCACGGCGAGGATCAGGCCCAGGCCGGTCAGCAGGGTCGGGGCCACGACCACCCAGACGGCGGTGTTGCGCACCGCGGTGAGGGTGGCCGGGTCGCGGAACATCTCGGTGTAGTTGTCGCCGCCCACGAAGCGTGTCCCGGAGGCGTCGAAGAAGCTGCGGCCGACCGAGAACAGCACGGGGTAGACGACGAGGGCGCCGAGCAGGAGCAGCGCGGGGAGGACGAAGAGCAGGGCGACGGTCCTGCCCCGCCGCCGGGCGCGCCGCTTGCGGGCGACGGCCTCGGCGGCGGGCGGTGCGGCCGGCTTCGTGAGCGTGGCGGTCATCGCCGGTCAGCCCTTGTAGGCCTTGGCCGCGGCGGTTTCCAGCTGCGCCGCGGTCGCCTTCGGGTCGGACGGGTCGCGCAGGAAGTCCTGCAGGACCTTCCACTCGCCGGCGCCCTTGGTGCCGCCGAACGCGGCCGGGGCCTGGTCGGACATGTCGAAGCGGACGGAATCACCGGCGGCTATGAGGGACTTGGCGGTGGTCCGGGTGACGTCGTCGCCGTAGGTGGCGAGGTCGAGCTCCTTGTTGGGAGAGAGGAAGCCGCCCGCCTCGGCCCACACGGCGGCGGCCTCCGGGGTGGCCAGGTACTCCAGGAGCGCCATGCCGGCCTTGGTGTTCTTGCCGTCCTTGAGTACGACGGCCGCGTCGCCACCGCTGACCACGGGTGCCGCGCCACCGCCCACGGGCGGGAACGGGAAGAAGTCCGCGTCCTCGCCGATCTTCCGGCCGAACTGGTCCTTGGCGACGCCGGCCACGAAGTCGCCCTCGTAGACCATGCCCGCCTCCGGCTTGGGCCCGAAGACCTTCTCGACGGAGCCGGGGAAGTCGGTGTTGAGGGCGCCCTTCTGGCCGCCCGCGAGGAGCTGCTTGTCCTTGAAGAGCTTGCTGAGCGTGGTGAGGGCGTCGACCACGCTCTGGTCGGTCCAGTTCAGTTCGTGGGCGGCGAGGGCGTCGTACTTCTCGGGTCCTGCCTGGGAGAGGTAGACGTTCTCGAACCAGTCGGTGAGGGTCCAGCCGTCCTGTCCGGCGACGGAGAAGGCGGCGAGGCCGGAGTCGGAGACCGCGTGACCCGCCTTCAGCAGCTCGTCGTAGGTCTTCGGCGGCTGGACGCCGGCCTGGTCGAGGGCGTCGGGGCTGTACCAGACGGTCGACTTGTGGGCGGCCTTGAAGTAGAGGCCGTAGAGGGTGCCCTTGACGCTGCCGTAGTTCTTCCAGACGGGCGCGTAGTTGGCGGCGACCGACTTCTGGGTGGTCGGTGACAGCGGCTCGAGCCAGCCCTGTCCGGCGAACTGCTGGAGCACGCCGACCTGCGGGACCATCACGACGTCGGGGGCGTTGCCGCCTTCGATCTTGCTGCCGACGACGGTGGAGACGTTGTCGCCGGTGGAGACGAACTGGGTCTTGGCGCCGGTCTTCTCGGTGAAGGCGTCCAGCACCTTCTGGAAGTTCTTCTGCTCGGCGCCGGACCAGACGCCGGCCACGGAGACCGTCTGGCCGCTCAGTGCCTGGTCGCCGCCGCCTGCGGAGACGGGGCCGCTGCCTCCGCAGGCGGTCGCGCCGAGTGCCAGGACGAGGGCGGTGCAGCCGGTGAGCAGGGTGGTACGTCGTCGCATCATCGTTGATGTCCCTTCGGGAATGCCGGGAATACCGGGAATGGGGAGTTGACGGGATGAGGAGGGGATGGGGAGGGGAGGTGCCGGATGTGCTCAGGAATCGGTGTCGTCACCGATCCACCAGGCGGCCGTGGAGCCGGGGAGCGCCCCGGCCGGGCAGGGGCCGCTGGACAGCAGGGGGATGCCGGAGACGGGCGCCGGAACGGGTGCCGTACCGAAGTTGACGGCGCAGACCAGGCCGTCGCCGCGGACGAAGGCGAGGACGCCGGGCTGGGTGTCCAGCCAGCGCAGCGAGCCCTCGCCCAGCTGGGGCAGCGTGGCGCGCAGCTGGAGGCCGTCGCGGTACAGGTGCCAGAAGGAGCGGGTGTCGGCGAGGGCGCGGTCGGTGGCGAACTCGGCGAAGTACTCGGGCTGCGGCAGCCAGGGTTTGGTGCCGTCGACGCCGGAGGTGAAGCCGAACGGCGAGGCCTGCCCGGACCAGGGCAGCGGCACCCGGCAGCCGTCCCGGATGCGGGCGCGGCTGCCGGTGCGGCGGAAGATCGGGTCGGTGAGCACGTCGTCGGGCAGGTCGACGACCTCGGGCAGGCCAAGCTCCTCGCCCTGGTAGATGTAGGCGGCGCCCGGCAGCGCCAGCAGCAGCAGGGCGGCGGCGCGGGCGCGGGCGGCGCCGAGACCGCTGCCCTCAACGGCCGGTTCGCCGTAGCGGGTGACCGTGCGGACCTGGTCGTGGTTGTTGAGGACCCAGGTGACGGTCGATCCCGTTCCTGCGATGTCCTGCATGGCCTCGGTGATGACCTTGCGGAAGGCGTCGGCGTCCCAGGAGGCGCTCAGCAGGTCGAAGAAGAAGGCCTGGTGCAGTTCGTCGGGGCGGACGTACCTCGCGTGTTCGCGGGCCGTCGGCACCGAGACCTCGCCGACCAGGAGCCGTTCGCGGCCGTCGTCTGCCGTGTACTGCTCGCACACCGCCCGCCAGCGGCGCCACACGTCGTGCACCTCTGGCTGGTTCCAGGCGAGCGGGTTGACGGAGTCGCGGGTACGGGCGTCGGCTTCGGGATCCGGCGAGTCGGGCAGTTCGGGGTGCTTGAAGAGGCCGGCGGCGACATCGATGCGGAAGCCGTCGACGCCCCGGTCCAGCCAGAAGCGCAGTACCCGCTCGAAGTACGCGCCGACCTCGGGGTCGCGCCAGTTCCAGTCGGGCTGTTCGGGCGTGAACATGTGCAGGTACCACTGGCCCGGGCGGCCGTCCGGCTCGGTCACCCGGCTCCACGCCGGGCCGCCGAACATGGCGTGCCAGTTGTTGGGCGGCTCGGCGCCGTCCGGCCCCCGTCCGTCGGCGAAGTGGAAGCGGGCCCTGGCCGCGCCGCCCGGAGCCGAGGCCAGCGCCTCGCGGAACCAGGGGTGCTCGCTGGAGCAGTGGTTGGGGACGATGTCGAGCAGGACCTTGACGCCCAGCCGTCGGGCGGCCGCCACCAGCCGGTCGAACTCGGCGAGGTCGCCGAAGAGCGGGTCGACGTCGCAGTAGTCGGAGACGTCGTAGCCGTGGTCGTGCTGCGGGGACGGGTAGAAGGGGCTCAGCCAGATCCCGTCGACGCCCAGCTTCTTCAGATAGGGCAGTCCGGCGCGGACCCCGGCGAGATCGCCGACGCCGTCGCCGGTGCTGTCCAGGAAGCTGCGGACGTACACCTGGTAAATCACTGCCTCACGCCACCAGCGGTGCGTGTCGATGTGCGTGTCGATGTGCTGGGAGCTCACCCGTTGGCCTGTCTGTGCGGGCTGACTGTTATGCATGCATGTTAGGTAGGCGTTTCACGGGGGTGTCAACGAACAGGCGGCAGATAATTCACGGGAGGGTCCGTAGATATGTGCTTACCGGGACAAATCGCACCCGGTTGATACGCCGACGTTACCTAACACGTAAGTAGGAGTGGACGGGCGTCGGCCGACGGACGTCAGCCGTGGCGGGAGATGTCCGCCAGTTCCCGCGCCAGCCGCCGCACCGCGGCCTCGGGCGTCGAGTGCCCTGCCATCGCGTCGTGCACGACCGCCTGCACCACCATGCTGACCTGGTCGTAGCGGGGGCTCTTGGGACGCGGCGCGGCCGTCAGGACGCTCTCGCGCAGGGTCGGAAGGTACGGGAACCGGCGCACCAGTTCCGGGTCCTCGTACAGATCGGCGCGTACGGGAGGCAGCGCACCCCTGGTGAGCACCTGCCGCTGGACGCCCTCACTGGTGAGGTACGCGATCAGACGCGCGGCGGTGCCGGGGTGCTCGGCGTGACTGTTGACGGCGAGATTGGAGCCGCCCAGGACGCTCGTTCCGGGCCCGTCGCGCCCGGGCAGCGGTACGGCGCCGACCTTGCCGGCGACCGCGGACCCCGCGGCGGAGGCACTGACGTACGCGTAGGGCCAGTTGCGCAGGAAGAGCAGCCGTCCGTCCTGGAAGGCCTGGCGGGACTCCTCCTCCGTGTAGGTCAGGGCCTCCTCGGGCACCCAGCCCTCGCGGACGCCGCGTGCGAGGAAGCCGATGCCGTCCCGGGCCGCGGAGCCGACGGTGACACGGTCGCCCTCGTCGCCGAGGATCGTGCCGCCCGCCGAGTACACGGCCTCGGCCGCGTTGACGGTGAGTCCCTCGTAGGGCAGGAACTGACCCGCGTAGCCGGCGAGTCCGTGCCTGGGCGCGACGGTCTTCGCGTCGCGCTCCAGCTCTGCCCAGGTGCGGGGCGGCGGGAGGCCCTCCGCGGCGAGGACGTCCTTGCGGTAGAGGAGCAGCCCGGCGTTGGTCACGTAAGGGACGGCGTACAGCCGGCCGTCGTACGTCGCCGTGTCCACGACCGGGCGGAGGAAGCTGCCCAGCGGGAAGCGGTCTCGCGGCAGCGGGCGGATCCAGCCGGCGGCGGCGAACTCCGAGGTCCACGCGACGTCGATGTTGAGAACGTCGAAGCGGCTGCGTGCGCCGCCGCGCAGATCGGTGATCATCTGGGCGCGCGTCTCGTCCGCCGAGTCCGGCAGTTCGACGAGGGTGACCTTCTCCCCGGGGTGGGCGCGGTTCCAGCCCTGCAGGAGCGGGCCGAGGTAGCCGGTGAGGTCGCCCGCGGTGGCCAGGGTGAGCGGTCCGCGGCCCTGCGGCCCACCGTCCGCCCGGGCGCCGGACGCGCCGTAGCCGGCCAGGACGACGGCGAGAACGAGGAGGCCCCTACCGGCGGCGCGTATCCACCGCATAGGTTCCTCCCTGTACACCGGCGCCGGGCACCCTCGCCCGGAGTCAGAGGCTATGTATACCCGTTAGGTATGGGCGATACTAGGGCCTGGAACACAATACGAGGCTGCGAGGAGGACAGCACGAGTGCGCCTGCCCCTCCTGGCCCTGCTGGCGCGCGGCCCGGCCCACGGCTACGAGCTCAAGCAGGACCTTGAGCGTCTGTTGGGCGCCGCGTACCCTCAGCCGAACATCGGCCAGATCTACGTGACTCTGAGCCGCCTCGAGAAGACAGGGCTGATCGAGGGCGAGGAGGTCGAGCAGTCGAGTCGGCCCAACAAGAAGATCTACCACCTCACCGACGCCGGGCAGGAAGCGCTGCGGGTCTGGTACGAGGAGACCGCGGACGAACCGCGGTTGCGGGACGAGTTCTTCATGAAGCTCGCGCTCGCCGGGCAGACCGGTCTCGCCGACCGGATCGCCCTGATCAACAAGCAACGCCGCCACTATCTGAACACCATGCGTACCTTGTCCAAGCTCGTCACGGGCGAGCACCGCGACAACCGGATGGCCCGGCTGCTCGTCGAGGGCGCCATGCTGCACCTGCAGGCCGACCTCGACTGGTTGGAACGCTGCCAGGAGGAACTGGAGGAGCCGGAGTGAAAGACGCCCCCATTCCTGCGCTGCAGGCCGAGGGCCTCGTGAAGACCCACTACGGCGAGGGAGCTCCCGCCCATGCGGTACGCGGGGTGGACCTGTCCGTACGGCAGGGCGAGTTCGTGGCCGTCACCGGTCCGTCCGGCGCCGGCAAGTCGACGCTGCTGCATCTGCTCGCCGGCCTCCAGCGGCCGGACAGCGGCAGCGTCCGGCTGGACGGCACGTGCACGGACGGCTACAGCGAAGCGCAGTGGGCCGTGGCGCGCCGGCGCCGGATCGGCGTCGTCTTCCAGTTCTTCAACCTGATCTCCAACCTCTCCGTCGCCGACAACGTGGAACTGCCCGCGCTGCTGGCCGGGGTCTCCCCGAAACGGGCACGGTCGGAGCGGGAGGAACTGTTGGCCGAGCTGGGTCTGGCGGGCAAGGAGCGGAGCATGCCCGGTGAGCTGTCCGGCGGCGAGCAGCAGCGCGTGGCGCTGGCCCGGGCCCTGGTGAACCATCCGCCGCTGCTGCTGGCGGACGAGCCCGCGGGCAGCCTGGACAGCAAGGGAACCCGCGAGGTGACCCGGCTGCTCTCCCGGTTCCACCAGCGCGGCCAGACCATCCTCCTGGTCACCCATGACGCACGCATGGCGAGCACCGCGGACCGGGTGATCAGCTTCTTCGACGGCCGGATAGCCGACGACGCCCGGCTGGACGCCACGCCGTCGCCCGGCAAGGGGATATCCGCGGTCCTCGAGCTGAGGGACTGACCCGTGCGAGCCACGTTGCGCTGGGCGCACTCGGACCTGCGGACACATCGCGGTGAGGCACTGTTCCTGGTACTCGCCACGGTCGGTGTCGTCTCCTCCCTGCTGCTGGCGACGGCGCTCTTCGGCTATGCGACGAACCCGTGGGAGCGGGTCTTCACGCAGTCCCGGGGCGCGCACGTCTGGATCCACACCGGTTCCTCGGCGCAGACGGCCGCACTCGCCGGGCTGGACGGCGTCGAGTCCGTCGCCGGCCCCTACCCCACCGCTTCCGCCACGGTGTCCTCCCGCGGCGCCCGCGCCTCCGTCGAGCTGCGGAGCACCGACGAACGCCCCGCCGTCGGACGTCCTCTGCTCACCTCCGGCCGCTGGCTCGACCCGGCGGCGCCCGACGGTGTGGTGCTGGAGAGCAGCCTCGCCAGGGCGCTGCTGGCCGGGCCCGGCGATGTGCTCACCCTGCCCGGCGGCGCCGCGCCGCTGACCGTCCTCGGCGTCGCCGACAGCGCCGAGCCGCGCTTCCGCCAGGGCGAGCAGCCGGGGCTGGTCTGGGCACTGCCGTCCGCCGTGCCGCGCACCGGAGCCGACGGCGGCCAGGTGATCGGGCTGCGCCTGGCGGACCCCGGCGACACCGACTACGCCGTCCAGCGCGCCGTCACCGTGCTCGGCGCCGGCGCCGTGCGCGAGGTCTCCACCTGGCAGCAGGCGCGCGCCGAGGCACAGGGCGACGACCGGCTGCTGGGCCAGATACTGGGCCTGTTCGGTCTCGGCGCCCTCGTCGCCGCCGGACTCGCCGTGCACGGGGCCATCGGCACCCGCATCCGAGGCCATCTGCGGGACATATCGATCCTCAAGGCGATCGGTTTCACACCGGGCCAGGTCATGCGGGTCTTCCTGCTCCAGCATGTCGCCTACGCGCTGCTGGGCGCCGTGGCCGCCGCGACACTCACCCAGGCGCTGGGCAGCCGGCTGCCGGGCCGGCTGGGAGACGCGGTCGGGGTGTGGCAGGGGCTGCCCGGACACGCGGCGACCCTGGTCGGGGTGCCGGTGGGGGTGGTGCTGTTCATCGGCGCGACCACCGGGCTCGCGGCCTGGCGGGCCGGGCGGGTGCCTCCGGTTCCGCTGCCGCGGACCGCCGCCCCCGGAGGCGGAAGTCTGTCGGGCGTGGCGCGCCGCGCGCTCGGCCTGCGGTTGCCGCCCGCGCTGGTCCTCGGCTGGCACCGGACGTTCACGCGTCGCCCGCGCTCACTGGCCACGATCGCCCGCCTCGCCCTGCCGCTGACGCTGATCGTGGTGGCGATGAGCGCGTGGACGACCATCGACCGGTTCCACAGCACGCCGGAGGAGATGGGGCTCGCCGCCGCGCTCACCGTCCGCGCCGACGACGGTTTGGGCGATGCCGCGACCCACGCGCTGCTGGCGCGCAGTCCCGGGGTCGCCGCCGCCTATCCGGGAGTCGAGGTGGCGGCCCTGGTGCCGGGCCAGACGGCGACGATCGCCCTGCGCGGCCTCGGCACCCGCAGCGACCCGTACCCCTACACGCAGGTCGAGGGCCGTCCCGCCCACGGTCCGGACGAGGCGGTGGCCGGGCAGGGGCTGCTGGACCTCCTGGACGTCCGGGTCGGCGACTGGGTGCGGATGACCGTGAGCGGCCGGCCGCAGATCCTTCACATCGTGGGCCGCAGCATCGAGCCGGAGAACGCCGGCCGGGTCATCTCGACGTCGCTCGACACCCTCCGGGAGAACGACCCGGAGCTGCGGCCGACGCTGTACCAGGTCCGGTTGCGGGACGGCGCGGACCCGCAGCGCGTCGCCGCCGAGCTGGGCGCCGCGGCCGGCCGTGGACAGCTGGACGTGCACATCGTGACGAACCCCGCCGACGGTCTGTCGCCCCTGCGCAGTGTCGTGGTCGGCCTGCTCGGCATCCTCGCGCTGATCGGACTCGTCGACCTGCTCACGGCCATCGGTGGCGCGGTGCGCGAGAGCGAACGGGATCTGCTCGCCTTCAAGGCGATCGGCCTGTCGCCGCGGCAGATCACCGCGATCACCGTCACGGCCACCGGTTGCACCGTGCTGGCCTCGGTCGCCGTCGCCCTGGCCCTGGGGCTGCCCCTCTCCCACTGGCTGATCGACGCCCAGGGCCGCTCGAGCGGCGTCGGAGCCGGGATCGCACACGCGCCGTCCCCGGTCGCGCTGTCCTCGTTCGGCGCGGCCGCGTTGCTGGGCGCCCTGGCGCTGGCGGCGCTGCCCGCGACCCGGGCCTCCCGTCGTCGGCTCGCGGACACCCTGAGCGCGGTGGCGTAGCCCGTCGGTTTCTGAAGACGTCCTCGCGTCCCCCTTGGGCCTGCGGTTTCGGGGCAGACGGGACAGGAACCCGGCTGGTCGGCCAAAGGAGAGACAACAGTGGCGAAGAACTCATCGCTGAGGGCTGTGGGGTGGGCGCGCTCGCTGCCGGTGAGCAGCGGGGTGAAGGCCGCCAGGGACTGGACCCGTGCGCATCTGGCCACGCTCAGCTGGGCGCAGGACGACCCGGAGCTTGTGGACTCGGTTCTGCTGGCCGTGTCCGAACTGGTCACCAACGCCCATGTGCACGCCCACAGCGCGGCGCAGCTGATCCTCACCTGGGACGAGGAGTGCCTGCACGTGACCGTGCATGATGCCTCGCCCCAGCTGCCCGAGCCGCGGAACCCGGGCGACGGGGCCCTCGGCGGGCGCGGTCTGCTGCTGGTGGACGCCCTCGCCGATCGCTGGGAGGCCTATCGCTGCCCCCGCGGCAAGAACGTCACCGTCTGCTTCCAGGCGGACGGCGGCACGGAGCCGCATCCCGTGGCCGAATGAACCCGCTTCACCCATGCGGGGCGGCCCGTACAGTGGGTGGTGCGGATTCCTCCGCGTTTGGTCCGTTCAGTGCCACTCCGATCCGACCGGAACGCTCATGCACCACCCGTCCACCGCCTCGGACGACGGCTCCGACGCCCTGTTCGGGCTCGACGCCCTCGGCCCCGAGCCCGTAGCTCCGAGCACCGGCCGGCCGTCCTTCCGCGACTCCGACGCCGCGCGGCACCTGCTGCCCGTACGGGAGATACACGCCGAGCCCGCGGCCGCAGCCTCCCCGCGCGGCCGGCAGATCATCGCCCGGTTCCCCGAGGCGCGGCTGGTCGAGGTCGAGTCGCACTGGCGCATCCCCGGGCTGCACGGCAATAAGGGCAACATCGCGCGCTGGGTGCGGGTCAAGGGCGAGACGCTCGTCCTCGGCGAGCGGAAGTCACCGCGGACGCGTCCCAACGGCCGGTCCGCCGACTGGATCGCACCGGGCGCCTCCAACGGCTGCGCGATGGCCTGCGCCTACTGCTACGTGCCGCGCCGCAAGGGGTACGCCAACCCGGTCACGGTGTTCACCAACATCGACCGGATCGTCGCCCACATCGGACGGCACATCGCCCGGCAGGGCCCGAAGCCCGAGCCGAACCAGTGCGACCCCAGGGCCTGGGTGTACGACATCGGCGAGAACGGCGACTGTTCGGTGGACGCTCTGATCTGCGACAACACCGCGGATCTCGTGCACGCCTTCCGGCAGTGGCCGACGGCCAAGGCGTCCTTCGCGACCAAATTCGTCAACCCGGACCTGCTGGCGCTGGACCCGCGCGGCCGGACCCGCGTCCGCTTCTCGGTGATGCCGCCGGAGGACTCGCGGCTGCTGGACGTGCGCACCTCACCGGTCGCCGAGCGGATCGCCGCCGCCGCGGACTTCCTGGACGCGGGGTACGAGGTGCACTTCAACCTCTCCCCCGTCGTCGTCCGCCCCGGCTGGGAGGAGGCCTGGGCGGAACTCCTCGGTCAGCTGGACGACGTCCTGCCCGACCGGGTGAAGCGGCAGGCCGCCGCCGAGGTGATCATGCTGACGCACAACCGGGAGCTGCACGAGGTCAACCTCGGCTGGCACCCGCGTGCCGAGGACGTCCTGTGGCGGCCGGACCTGCAGGAGACCAAGGTCTCCGAGAACGGCGCGCTGAACGTCCGCTATGCGAGCCCCACCAAGGCACGGGCGGTGGACCGGCTTCGCACACTGGTCGCCGCCAGGGCGCCCTGGCTGGGCATCCGGTACGCGTTCTGAGTGCACATGCAGATGAACGCTCACCGTTGCGCCCTGCCACCCGCCCCTGCCCGGACGGCCCGTTCGTCCGCCTTTCGCGCGTCCCACAGGTGACGGTGCGGGCCCCGCCCACCGGGGAGTGATCCGCTGCCGCAAGTGCCCACCAGGTCGGCCGCGGACGGCAAGTCCTCGATGAGGTCGGCGGCTTCGCCGGCCCACCGCGCCAGGGCGGGGATCTCGCCTCGCGCCACGGCGTCCCGGTACACCCGCCCCTCGGGGCCGGCAGGATCGGATGCTGCACCCCGAACCGTTCCGTGAACACCGTCGACAGTCCCGTGACCGCCATCCTCACCCACCCGTCGTGCCGGTCGCGGCGAAGTCAACAGCGCGTGGACACGTCCTGAAGGGGCACATGATCGGTTGGCCGGGTCGTACGCTGGTCGTGATACCGGTTCGGACTTCTCGTTCTCGTCCGCCGAGCGTCCGTCCGTGACTTCCCGGACGGTGCGGCTGGGACGGGCGGACGCGGGCCGTCCCTGTTCGACGGGTGATCGGCATGACTTCGCTCGAGGACTGTGCCCGCATGGCGCACGCTCTGTTGCGGGCCAGCCATCTGTCCGCGTTCGAAGAACTGCCGGGGCTGCTGACACGCCACGCGGGCGAGGCCGGGCTGCACCGCGCGCGTGTCTACGTGGCCGACATCCAGGAGCAGGTGCTGCGGGAAGTGACCGGGCGGGGCATCGACGCCGGAACCGGCGGGCAGGAGTTGCGGGTCGACGCGACGCTGGCCGGCCGGGTCTTCCGCAGCGCACGGTCCCACTCCGTGCCCGCCGACGGCGGCGTGCAGCACTGGCTACCCGTCCTGGACGGCACCGAACGCCTGGGTGCCCTGCGGGTCGAGACCGACCAGGAACCGGACGAAAAGACGCGGACGGCGATGGAGGATCTGGCGTCGTTGATGGGCCTGTTCCTGGTCTCCAAGCGCCACCACAGCGACTCCTACGCCCGCCTCACCCGGGTGCGCCCGATGTCGGTGTCCGCGGAGATGCAGTGGACCCTGATGCCGCCGCGCACCTTCGCCAACAGGAGGGTGACCATCGCCGCGGCGATGGAGCCGGCCTACGCCACCGCCGGCGACGCCTTCGACTACGCCCTGGCCGGCGACACGGCCCACCTGGCGGTCTTCGACGCCATGGGCCATGACACCTCGGCCGGACTGACCGCCAATCTCGCCATGGCCACCTGCCGCAACCAGCGGCGTCAGGGCAGCGGCCTCGCCGAGGCCCGGGACGCCATCGAGGCCACCTTGCTCGAGCAGTTCGCCCGGTCCCGCTACGCGACGGCGGTACTGGCCGACCTCGACCTGGAGTCCGGCCTGCTGACCTGGGTCAACTGCGGCCACCATCCGCCCGTCCTGATCCGCGGCAGGCGCTGGACCACCCACCTGGACTGCCCTCCTTCCCATCCGATGGGAACAGACCTGGGCCTTCCCACGATCTTGTGCCAGGAACAGCTGGAGCCGGGCGACCAGCTGCTGCTCTACACCGACGGCATCGTCGAGGCCCGTGACGCCAGGGGCCACGAGTTCGGTCGCGACCGCTTCGTCGACTTCGTCATCCGCGGCCAGGCGAACGGACTGGCCGCTCCCGAAACGCTGCGCAGACTCGTCCGCGCCGTGCTGGAGCACCACGACGGACACCTCAACGACGACGCCACCGTGCTGCTGTGCGAATGGCACGGCAGCACCGAAACGGCCCCGCCCGTCCAGGACGAGGGCGTGTCCGGGGCGGAGTCGCCGGTCAGCGCAATGTGAAGCGCGGGAACCCCCGCGCGAGACGGTGAAGGACCCGCGGGGATCATGCGCCGGTGGTCTTGTCCACCAGTGCCGTGTAGGCCAGTTGCAGTGCGTCCGCCCCGGCCAGGGCGGTGAGCGCGCCCATGGCTGTGCGGGTGGCGCGCGGCCAGAGCAGCCCGGCGGCGGTCAGGGTCGAGACCACCCACACGCTCGTGCAGAACGGGCAGGTCAGCAGTTCTCCGACGGTGTCCTTGCCATCTTCGGCCCGTGCCACCTCGTGCAGCTCGGCCGGACCCTGCGGGCCGACGTACCGCGTGAAGGGAGCCCGCAGCGGACTCGTCACCGCTGCCTTGCTCAGCAGTCGGCTGAGCCTGAAGGCCGCCACCGACGTCAGCACGATGTCCGAGGGCGCGGGCCGGTCGGGCAGGGGGCGTCCGCGGAGCCGCACCGCTGTCGCCCAGGCCGCCGTGTACGCCCCGAATCCGGCCATGGCCGCGACGTAGCCCTCCAGCGGCCGCTCGGGCCCCGCCGAATATTCTCGCTTCGTACCGCGGAGAAATCCGTGCAGCCGTCGTGCGAGGCGGTTGTCAGTTGCCGTGTTCATGAACCGCTCACGTCCCGTTCGTAGGCCGATCCTTCTCGTCACCGTTCGCGTGCGCATCCTGGTCCTGCCGACGCAGGCGCACCTCGACATGGCCGTCCACGATCCGTGTGTCGAAGGCGGGTTGGGGCGCGGTGGCCGGGCCGCGGACGTTCCAGCCGTCCGAGAGCCTGAAGACGCTGCCGTGCCAGGGGCACTCGACGCACCCGTCCGTGATGGCGCCCTCGGACAGTGGTCCCGCGAGATGGCTGCACCGCTCGGCCAGCGCGTGGATCGTCCCGCCCGATTCGCGTACCACCAGGACCGGTACGTCGTCCACGCTGCGCCGTACGGCCTGGCCGGCCGGGAAGTCGGCCACACTGCCGATACGGTGCCAGCCCTCGGTGACGACGTGCGGGACCTCTTCCACGTGGTTGGCGCCGGCGGCCTGACGGTAGGCCATGTGGCCGCCCAGCATGCCACCGGCCCCGACCACCGTCAGGCCCAGGAACCCGAGGGTCCGGCCCGCCGCCGTACGCCCCTTCAGCCGGCATACGAGCGAGGCCGAGTACAGGCCGACGGCCGCCGTGTTGGCCAGGGCGTGCACCAGTCCCACACGCTGCTGCTCATGGTGCAGTTCCGCCCAGTCGACCGCGCCCGTGAGCGCGGCGGGACCGGCCGCGGCCAGCCCGACGCCGACCAGGAGGTCCGCCTCGCGGGAGCGGCCGGGGAGCAGATCCAGTACCGCGGCGGACAGCCAGCTGCCGATCGGCACCTGGACCATCAGCGGGTGCACCGGATGCCCCAGCCACCTGCCGTGCAGCGCGTCCCGGCCGCGTCCCAGAGGCAGGGACCGGATGCCCGTACGGAGCGCGTCGATCACCGTGTCCGCCCGCGGCTCCCGTTCCAGGCGGTCCAGCAGCCACAGGATCCGGTTCTGCCGTGTCCGGCGGCGGGGAAGCGTTGTACTCATGCGCAACCGGGTCCCCACCAGGGCGTACGGCAAACGGTCCGCCGGGCGCCGACGGGTCCTCGCTCAGGCGTCCGGCCGGGCGACCGCCGACCGCGCGCCACGACCGCCGTCCCGTCGCCGAGCAGGCCTTCTCTGACCGCGCCGTCTCCGAGACCACGCCGTCTCCGACCGCGCGCCATGACGGCGACCGCGTGTCTCGCGGTCGCCGTCGTGTTCAGAGCCCGGTCCGTGGTGCGCTCGGGACGCCGCGTCAGCGAGCCATCCGGGTGGAGCTGCGGTCGCCCTTGTCCGTGTTGCCCGCCGCCGAGCTGGTCGCGAGCGCGAGCGCCAGGGCGATGACGCCGACGATGATGTTGTTGACCACCGTGCGTGTGGTGTCCACGTTCCCGGCCACGACCCAGGGCGCCACGATGGTCCAGACACCGATCATCGCGGCGGCCCACGCGCGGGCGTGGGTGCGCTCGTAGGCGTGGCCGAAGCCGCCCAGGAGCAGTGCGTAGGCGATTCCGCAAATCAGGTTGTTCACGGCCAGGGTGCTGAAGTCGTTGAAACCCGCGATCCAGGGGGAGGCGGCGAGGTACAGCCCGGTGATGAGGGCCATTGCCTCGACGGCCTGTCCCTGTTGGGTCGTGACCGCTCGCTCGGCCCGGGCGTGGCGCTCCCGCATCTCCAGGATGTCCGGGTGCGACTCCATGGTCGTATGGGTCCGCTCGGTCATGATGGCCTCCTAGTTCAAGGACGAATTGGTCGATATGTCCCAGCGCACGCCCGAGTACCCATCGAACGGCGACCGTCCCGCGCCACGGCGGGCTGCTAGGGGGCGGCCGGAAATCCCGGCGTGCGTGACTCCCCCGGATGCCGCACCCGGCGGACTCGTCGCGATGCGGAGGGGCTGTGGACTGCTGCCGGAAGACTGCGCGCCAGTGACTTCTGGCGAGCGTGAGTGAGTGCCGGGTTTCGGTCTGGTCGTACGGGGCTGTCCTTCCTGCGGGCGGCGTGGCCTGGGCTTGCCGCGGGAAGGGAACGGGAGTTCCTGGGGCGAATGGGTGCCCTTTGCGGGTGGCGTTCGTTGACTGCGGTAGCGGGATCTTCGGGACGGGTGGGGGTGAACGGGTGGATGGGTTGCGGGAGTTGCCGGCGTCGTTCGTGGTGCCCGGTCCCACTGGGGTGGCTGTCCGGGACCGGCTGCGGGTGTCGGAAATGGATGCGGTGGCGCTGGCCGAAGTCGGGCGGGCAGTATCACCAAGGCCACCCATGATCAGTGGGCGCTGGCCGGCGCGGGCAGGTGGCGCATCTGAGCTGGCTGCGAGGGCAGATCGCAGTGGTTGAGGCGCGGCTGGCCCGGCCGCTGGGTGCGAAGACGGACAAGTGTGCAGGGCTGACGCGCGGGTACGCCTCCCGGAGCGAGTGGCATGCCAGGGCGCGCCGCCTGCACGCCCTGAAGGACCGGCCGGCGGCGGTGGAGGCGGACTGGGCGGCGTGCCGGTTGCACGTGGTACGCGCAGGCAAGCGCCTGGCGAAGGCCGCCCGTCACCATTGGGCACAGGTTCTGGCAACAGGACTCACCCCGCTCAGCCTTCAGGAGCGGTACGCGCAGGACGCCGCGGACGACGGGGCGGGGAGAGGCGGAGTCATGAGTGGACCGGTCGCGCCGGACACCGTCCCGGGTGCGCCCGCCGAGCCCGGGAGGTCGATGGCCGTGGCCGCGCTGCTGGGGGCGGCGGTCATGGCGGCGGTCGACGAGATCGTCTTCCACCAGATTCTGCACTGGCACCATTTCTACGACCGCTCCACCGCGGGCGTGGGTCTGCTGTCCGACGGCCTGCTGCACACCGCCGAGCTCCTGGCGCTGGTCGCCGGGTTCTTCCTCTACGCCGATCTGCGCCGCCGTCGGGCCCTCGCGCCGGCCCACTCGCGGGCGGGGGTCTTCCTGGGACTGGGGGCCTTCCAGCTGTTCGACGGGATCGTGGACCACAAGCTGCTGCGCGTGCACCAGATCCGTTACGGCGTGGACGTCACCCCGTACGACTGGGCGTGGAACCTCGGGGGCCTGATCCTGCTGGCCGTCGGCGTGGCTCTCGCAGCGCACGCGGCCCGCCGCGGCGAGGCCGGATCGGGCTCGGAGTCGGGGCCTGGGTCGGGGCCGGAGTCTGGGCCGGGGCCGGGGGCTGGGTCGGGGGCTGGGTCGGGGCCGGGAAGGTGAGTCTCGCGCATGTCCACCCGGGCGCGGGCCCGGGGCCGGGGCTGGGTACGGCCGAGTTGCTGACCGTCGCGGCCGTGCTGCTGGTGGCCGTCGGGTATCTGTGGGCCGCGAGGCGGCTGCGGCGCCGGGGGGACGCATGGCCCGGGAGTCGGGACGTGTCGTTCGGGGCCGGTGGCGTCGCAACGGCCTGGGCGGCGGCGGGAGCGCTGCCGGGTGGGCCCTTCACCGGGCACATGGTCGAGCACCTGCTCGTCGGTATGGTGGCCCCGCTGCTGGTCGTGGCGGCCCGTCCGCTGACCCTCGTCCTGCGGAGCCTCGGACCGGGCCCGGCCCGGCGGCGTGTGCTGGCCGTCGCGCACTCCCCCGTCGTGGGCACGCTCGTCTTCCCGCCGGTGGCGGCGCTGCTCGATGCCGGTGGGCTGTGGGTGCTGTACCGGACGGATTTGTTCGCGGCCATGCGGGACAGCCCGCTACTGGGCCACCTGGTGCACGCCCATCTGCTGGCGGCCGGTCTGCTGTTGACCTTCTCGGTGTGCCGGCTCGATCCGGTGCGTCGCCGCTGGGGTGTCGCCGTGCGCGGTGGGACCCTGCTCGCCGCCGGTGCCGCGCACGCCGTTCTGGCGAAGACCCTCTACGCCCTTCCGCCGCCCGGTACCGGCTTCGCCGCAGCCGACCTGCGCAGCGGGGCCCGCCTGATGTACTACGGCGGCGATCTGGTGGAGCTGGCTCTGGCCGCCGTGGTGGGGCTGGGCTGGTTCAGGGCCCGCGGACGTACATCCCGTTCCCGGACCGTCACCTCTGTGGACGCCGGCCTTCCCCAGAGCGTTCGGTCGGCCCGGCCACCGATGGCCGGGCCACATCCGGCCACAAGGCCACCGACCGGTCGGCGCCCTCGCACGGACACGCCCTGACCCACAGTCCGGCCGGTGGACGGGCATGGTCGGGTTCGCGCGATGACATCACGTCCCCGCACCTCGCGGCGCTGTCGGTCGCGCACTGACTCGCCGCCCTTGGACGCGGCAGCGGGCCACGGCATCTCGAGTGCAGCCGAAACAGCCCGGTCGCGCACTCCGACGGAGGACGCGTTCGGCCGTCCGGGTGTGGGCGGTGGCCGGGGGAAGCGGATGGCTGAAGCATGGCCGAGGTGCCCTGGGTTGCGGACATGCAACGCGGCAACGGGGGTACTTCGCCCGCCCTGCCGAGCCACGAGGAGCGCCCCCCCCATGACCTTCAATCCATTGGAACAACGAGGCATTCCGCTGGACCGCCAGCTGCGCAACTGGCGCGAGTTGAACGTGCAACCGATCGATCCCGACCACTGCGACCCGTACACCCGTTGTCGCATCATCACGATGAACGGGATCGAGGTGGAGGCCATCATGTTCAGCCACCAGCTCGCCCGCAACGCCGTCGATCCCGAGGTGAAACAGCAGCTCGCCCGGACCCGGTACATCGAGGCGCAGCAGCAGAAGGTGGTCAACTGGCTGCTGCCGGGCGTGTCCTCGGTGCTGGAGACGACCATCGCCTACGAGCAGGTCGCGGTGGACCTGACGGCGTGGGTGGCCCGGATGGAGCCGGATCCGTACCTGAAGCAGGCGTACCAGTTCGGCGTGCTGGAGGACTTCGACCACCTGTACCGGTACGCCAACCTGTACGAGATGATCGAGCACCGCAAGGCGGAGTCGATCGTCGAGGGGCTGACCGAGGTCATGCCCGGGCGGCCCACGAAGTTCCACCACCGCGACCCGGTGGACAACGTCCGCGATCCGTACGCCAAGGACGAGACGAACCCGCTGTCGAAGTTGCACGCGCTGACGATCACGGCGACGGAGCAGCAGACCATGAACTTCTACATGAACACCGGCCCCACCTACATGGAGCCGATCGCCCGACAGCTCTACCAGGAGATCGGGCTGATCGAGGAGGAGCACGTCACCCACTACGAGTCGCTGGTCGACCCGGGTGAGACGTGGTGGGAGCAGCTCGTCAACCACGAGTACAACGAGTGCTACCTCTACTACTCCTTCATGGAGCAGGAGAGCGACCCCAGGGTCAAGGCCATCTGGGAGCTGCACCTGAACATGGAGCTGGAGCACCTGCACATCGCCTGTGACCTGATGCGCCGGCACGACGGGCGTGAGCCGCAGCAGGTCCTGGCGCCCGAGCTGCCGAACGTGCTCACCTTCGAGCCGAACAAGCAGTACCTGCGCGAGCTGCTGGACACCCAGATGGATCTGACCACGCTCGGCGCCGGCTACGTGCGCGAGCAGCACGAACGGTTCGAGAAGATGCAGGAGGAGATCCACGGCGGTGAGGAGCCGCCCAGCGAGCGGGTCATGGCGGAACACGACGAGATGTTCGGCCGGGAGTACCGCATCCAGTCCGAGGGCGAGCACCCCGACCCCGCGATGCGCGAGAAGTGAGGGGAACCGGGATGAGTGGTCTGGAGACCCCGCAGGCCGGAGACGACCGGTCCGAGGACACCGATGTCGTGACGCTGCTGATTCGGCAGCACGGTGACATCCGCAACCTCTTCGACGAGGTCGAGGCGAGCACCGGTGAGGAGCGCCGCGACGCGTTCCGCCGTCTCGTGCGGCTGCTGGCCGTGCACGAGACCGCGGAGGAGGAGGTCGTCCATCCCTTCGCCCGGCGGGCCCTGTCCGGCGGTGCCCAGGTGGTCGACGACCGGCTCGCCGAGGAACGCGCCGTCAAGGAGACACTGGCCGCCCTCGACGACCTCGACACCGACGACCCGAAGTTCATGCCCCAGCTGTTGAAGCTGCGCAAGGACGTACAGGAGCACGCGCGGGCCGAGGAACGCTACGAGTTCACCCATGTCCGCCGCAGCACCGACGTCACCGACCTCGCCGCCATGGCGAAGGCGGTCAAGGCCGCGGAGGCCATGGCACCCACCCGTCCGCACCCCGGTGCCGAATCGGGAGCGGCGAACATGGTGCTCGGGCCGGTCGCCGCGCTCATGGACCGCACCAAGGACGCCGTACGCAAGGCCATGGGCAAGGACGGCTGACGAGGGGCGGGACCGCTGACGAGGGAGCGGCAGCCCGCACCTGACGGCCGGGCTGCCGCTCTG
Source organism: Streptomyces sp. NPDC060000 (assembly GCF_042737375.1). NCBI lineage: Bacteria > Bacillati > Actinomycetota > Actinomycetes > Kitasatosporales > Streptomycetaceae > Streptomyces > Streptomyces sp. NPDC060000. The sequence continues at coordinate 362,359 of NZ_JBHWUU010000001.1, read as the reverse complement.
CCGTGAAACGTCGTGATCAGCGCCGCACCACCCGCAGCGAACTCAGCGACGGGTCGGCCGCGTCCGGGACATTTCGACGATCTCCGCCACCCGCGGGTCCACACCGCGGCCCTGCTCAGCCGGTCAGGTGGCGTTGCAGCCAGTCCGCGGCGGCCCGGCGGAACAGTCGTCGGTTGTCCGCCCGCAGGAAGTCGTGGCCCTCGTCGCGCAGAGTGAGCAGCTCGGCCGGGATCCCGCGGTCACGCGCCGCCCGGACGAACTGCTCGGACTCCCCCGGCGGCACGTTGGTGTCGTGTTCGCCGTGCACGGCGAGCAGGGGGACGCGCAGCGCGTCGACGCGGGTCATCGGCGAGAGCGCGCGCAGCAGTTCCCGGTCGCGTTCGGGGTGGCCGTACTTGTGGGCCGCCGACTCCGCGAGCCAGGGTTCCGTACCGGCGAAGAAGGTCGCGAAGTCCGACATGCCGCACACGGCGACGCCGGTCCGGAACAGATCCGGGTGGTGCACGAGGGTGGCGAAGGTGAGGTAGCCGCCGTACGAGCGGCCCATGACCGCGAGCCGGGTCGGGTCGGCGGGGCCTGCCGGCACCGCGTGCGCCGCGCAGTCCGCGACGTCGTCCAGCGCGGCGAAGCGGCCGGTGCCCAGGTCGGCGTCGACGAACGATCTGCCGTGCCCCGAGGAGCCTCGGACGTCGGGGGCGAAGACGTCCAGTCCGCGCCCGGTCAGCTCGTGGTACAGCGGGCTGAAGACGGGGCGCTCCTGTTCCTCCGGACCTCCGTGCAGGTGGATCACACAGGGTGCCGGGTCGCCCGCGGGCCGGCCCGGAGCCCGGTAGTACCAGCCGCTCAGGGGCAGCCCGTCCCGAGCCGTGAGCCGTAGGAGGACGGGGCGCACGGGCGGGCGGCCCGGCCCGGCGGCGTCCTCGTCACGGGACGACCAGGGTGTGCGCAGCAGGGACACGCCTTCGAAGGCCGACCACACCCCGGGGCGGCGCTGGGAACCGGACAGTGCCGACAGCAGTCCCCGCGGGCCGGCTGCCGTGACGCGGGTGACGACCTCGTGGGGCAGGGGGACGGGCGTCGTCGGCAGCGGTCCGTACGGGGCCCGGTGGGCCGGGGAGGTGTCCACGAGTTCGAGCCGGCTCGCGCCGCGTTCGTTCCAGGACAGCGCGGCGGTGCGGCCGTCCTGCGACCACGCCAGGAGGTCGAGGTCGCTGTCGGGCCGTTCCGCCGCGACGGACCTGCCGTGCGGCCGGCCGTCGGTGCCGAGGGTGACGGCGAGCAGCGCCGCGTACTCGCGTTCGGCGTCGCTGCGCAGCCACAGCGTCCGCCCGTCGGGTGCGAACCGGCCGATCCACGGGTCGCCGTCGGCGACCTGCACGGTGCATGTCGGCGCCGAGTCGGCCGTGCGGCGGACGACCGCCTCCCGTCGTCCGCGCGGCCCCCGGCGCAGCAGCACGAGCCGGCCGTCGCGGCTGATGTCGCACACCCGCAGGGTGGCGGCGTGCGTCTCTGTGGCGAGCAGTACGGGGGACGCCAGACCGTCGGGGTCGATCAGGTAGGCCGACAACCCGCCGTCGGGCCGGACCGCCGGTACGGCGAGGGGCGCGGGAGCCGTGGCGTCGGACGGCGTCAGGGTCCGTCCCGTCGGCCGTGCGGTGTCGTACGGGGTTCCGCCCAGCAGCGTCGCCCGGCCGTCCCGTCCGGCCCAGTTCGCCGGCAGGGCGGTCTCGTCGCCTGGGGGTCCGGCGCCGTCCGTGGGCGTGCGGGTGTCCGGAGCGGCGAGCGTGACGGCGACGGCCGAGCCGTCGTGCGCCCAGCAGCCCAGGTGGGCGGTGTGGCCGGGGTCGGCCCCGGCGATCACGCGGCGGCCGGTGCCGTCGGGCCGTACGCACAGCACCCGGGAGTGTTCGCCACCGCCCGGTGCGGTGGTGTAGGCGATCCAGCGGCCGTCCGGTGACCAGGACACCTCCTTGACGGGGTCCGGGAGGGAGTCCAGCAGGTGCACCTCGTCCCCGTCCACGGGGCCGGCCCACAGCTGGGGGACGCCGCCCCGGTCGCAGATGAAGGCCACCTCGGAGCCGTCGGCACTGGCGGAGGGGTACCAGCAGCCGTGAGCGCGCAGCCGCGTCACGGCGTCCCGTGGACCGCTCGCCTCGGGCAGGGCGACCGGCGCCGGGGCTGGGGCGGCGGCCCCCCGTCCGTCCGCCGACCGGGTGCCGGGCGGCGGCGGAGCGATTGGGGCGCCGGCGGCCCCCGGCCGGGCGGCGACGGACGGCGAGGTGGACACCGCACCGGCCGGGGCGGTCCGCTCGTCGGTCACGTGATGCCGTGCGTCTGAAGCCATATCTCCAGCAACGCTACCTGCCACAACGCGTTCGCTCCCCGTTTGGTGCGGTGCTCGTCGGGCGCCTCGAGGAGCTGGGACACGTACGACTCCCGGAAGAGGCCGCGCTGCCTCGCCTCGGGTGCCTCGAGCGCCTCGCGCACCCGCTTCAGGACGGGCCCTGCCATGTGCCTGATCGCCGGGACCGGGAAGTAGCCCTTGGGGCGGTCGACGATCTCCCGGGGCAGCAGCTGACGGCCCGCCGCCTTCAGCACGCCCTTGCCGCCGTCGGCCAGCTTGAGTTCCGGCGGGCAGGCCGCGGCCAGTTCGACCAGTTGGTGGTCGAGGAACGGCACCCGGGCCTCCAGACCCCAGGCCATGGTCATGTTGTCGACCCGCTTGACCGGGTCGTCGACGAGCATCACGTGTGTGTCCAGGCGCAGGGCCGCGTCCAGGGCCGTCTCGGCCCCGGGGACCGCCATGTGGTCCCGGACGAAGCGGCCCGAGACGTCGTCGTCGGGCAGCATGCGGGGTTCGAGGATCCGGGCGAGGTCGGCGTGCGGCCGGTCGAAGTAGGTGTCGGCGTACCGTTCGGCCGCGCCGGCGCGGGTGGCTTCGGCGAGCCGCGGGTACCAGTGGTAGCCGGCGAGCACCTCGTCGGCGCCCTGGCCGCTCTGCACGACCTTCACCTCCTTGGACACCTGCTCGGACAGCAGATAGAAGGCGACCACGTCGTGGCTGGTCATCGGCTCGCTCATGGCCTCGACGGCACCGTCGAGGGCTGTCGACACCTGGTCGGAGGGAACCATCAGCCGACGGTGGTCGGTGCCGAACTCGCGGGCCACCAGATCCGAGTAGCGGAACTCGTCGCCGTCCTCTCCGCCCTCCGATTCGAACCCCACGCTGAACGTCATCAGGTCCCGCTGCCCCTCCTGGGCCAGCAGCGCGACGATCAGACTGGAGTCCAGGCCGCCGGAGAGCAGGACGCCGACCTGGACGTCGGAGACCATGCGCCGGCGTACGGCCGTGCGCAGCGCCTCCTGCATCGCGTCCCGCCAGTCGTCCGCGTCCATGTCCGCGTACTCGGCTTGGCGCGTGTACGACGGCTGCCAGTAGCGGTGGTCGTGGTGGGTGCCGTCAGGTTCGACGACCCGCACGGTGGCCGGCGGGAGCTTGCGCACTCCGCTCAGGACGGTACGGGGGGCCGCCACCGTGGCGTGCCAGCTCAGGTACTGGTGAACGGCCACCGGGTCGAGTGAGGTGTCCACGTCGCCCGCGGCGAGGAGCGCGGGCAGGGAGGACGCGAAGCGGAGCCGGCCCGGCGTCCGTGCCAGGTACAGGGGCTTGACACCGAGCCGGTCGCGCCCCAGCACCACCCGCCCGGACCGGTGCTCCACGAGGGCGAAGGCGAACATGCCGTGGAAGCGCTCCACGCAGGCGGTGCCCCACTGCTGGTAGGCCTTCAGCACCACCTCGGTGTCGGATGTCGAGGCGAACCGGTGTCCCAGGCTTCGCAGTTCCTCGCGCAGTTCCTGGTAGTTGTACACACAGCCGTTGAAGACTCCGGTGATCGCGGCTCGAGGGTCGGTCATCGGCTGCGCCCCGAGGTCCGACAGGTCGATGATCTTCAGCCGTCGGTGCCCCAGCGCCACCGCCCCGCGCGTCCAGGTTCCCTGACCGTCGGGGCCGCGGGCGGCGAGCCGCTCGCTCATGCGCTCGACGGCCTCGAGGTCGGGTCGGCTACCGTCGAAGCGGATCTCCCCGCTCAGACCGCACATGTGGTGCCGCCTCCTTCTCGTTCGGCGCCGGCCGGTGACCGGAACGTGGGTGCCGGATCATCGGCGCAGGGGTGGGGATCGTCGGTGTCCATGGCGGTTCACCTGGGGGTCAGCGGCCGAGCGGACACGCGGGAGGGGCCTGTCACGTCGGCGGCGTAGAGGTTCTGGCGGCGAGTGTCCGTCGCCCTGCGGGGAGCGCGTTCGCCGCGGGTCTCGGCGATCAGCATGTCGACGCAGGCCGGCAGACCCTCGTCCTGGGCGATGCGGCGCATGCGGTGGGCCGCGCTGCCGTCGCAGAGGGCCTCCTCCGCCAGCTCGTGGACGGTCTGCCGGTCGCCGTGCCCCTCCAGGGCGGGGCGCAGTCGGGCGAGCAGCTTGCGCACAACCTGACCGGCGGGCACCTCCTGGTGGGTTCCGGGGTCCACCAGACTGCCTTCGAGCCCGGAGCGTGCGGCCCGCCAGGAGGCGCCGCGCAGCCACTCGTGCCGTCCTTCGCAGCTCGGGACACCGCCCGTCCGAAGCCTTTCGCAGGCCTCGGTCACCAGGGCGCGGAACAGTCCGGCGACGAGCACGACGGTCTCGGCGCGGGGGCAGGAGTCGCAGATGCGCAGTTCCAGGGTCTGCAGATGCGCGGAGGGGCGTACGTCGTAGTAGATCATCCCCGGGTCGCTGATGATCCCGGCCCGGACGAGGTCGCGGACCGTGGCGTCGTACTCGTCCGCGCCCGCGAAGCAGCCGACCGGGCCCGCGGTGGGCCAGCGCTGCCACAGCATGGTGCGCCAGCTCGCGTAGCCGGTGTCGGCCCCCTGCCAGAACGGCGAACCGGCGGAGAGCGCCAGCAGCACGGGCAGCCAGGGAGAGACCTCGCACATGACCCGCACCGCCGTGTCGCGGTCGGGGACGTCCACATGGACCTGGGCCCCGCAGATGAGCTGCTCGTCGGCGATGGCGCGGTAGTCCTCGAGCATGCGGTGGTAGCGCGCTCCGGCGGTGGGGTGCGCGGAGGCCGCGGGCGCGAGCGGCGCGGTGCCGGCGGCCACCGCCGCCAGACCCAGGGAGGATGCTGCCGCGTCGAGCCGTCGTCTCGTCTCGGTGAGGTCGGCGTACAGGTCGCCGAGGGACGTGTGCACCTTGCTGTTCGATTCCACGGTGGACTGATGCAGTTCGGTCGTGAAGGTACGCCGTGGAAGGCGCCGCAGAAGCGGATTGGCGCGCGGCACGAGCAGCCCGCTCTCCGCTTCCAGGACGTGGAACTCCTCTTCCACTCCGATACGAACGCTCACGGTCACTCCTCGGGGCGATGAACGGCTGCCGACCGCCGGCGAGGTGCCTCACCGGCGGGCGCGGCGGCATGTGAGGATCTTCGAGTCACCAGAACGCCGATTTGTAAGCCCACGCGACCCATATGACGCGGGCAACCCTCGGATGAGCGGCCTCATCGCTGCGCACGCGAGAGTCAGGGCAATCCGGCCGGCCGGTGGTGGGTGTCACCCGCGGTCAGGCGGTGGAGCGAACGGTGCCGACGCCACCTGATCACCAGGATGCTGCCCTTCGACAGGGGGCGCATCTCCTCCACGCCGGATCACGATCACCGTCGCGTCAGCCGTTCGGCAGCCCGCCGCTCGCGCGCGCGGCGTCGTCGGACATCGCCGTTGGCTCATGTCCTGGTCAATCGCCTGACCGCCTTGAGTGCCTGGCCTGCTCCGTCCTCGGTCCCCATGTGCCGCGCGGCTCTCGCGGCGGCTCGTGCGTAGGGATCCTTGAGGATCGCGGCGATCCCGTCGAGGGAGAAGCCGAGCTCTCGGTAGAAGAGGATCTGCTGGAGACGAGCCAGGTCGGCGTCGCTGTAGAGCCGGTACCCGGTATGGCTGCGGTCACGGGGCGAGAGCAGCCCCGCCTTGTCGTAGTGGTGCAGCGTACGCACCGTCACCCCGGCGAAAGCCGAGACCTGCCCCACGGAGTAACTCATCCACCTGCCCTTTCGTCGGCGTACAGCGTCAAGCCTGACGTAAGGGGAGGGTCAACTCGCTCGGGTCATTCTCCTGATGCCGGCACTTCAGTGATCGCCCACGCCGCGTACACGGAAGCATGCTGTGGGAGGCCTTGTGCGGCTCCCGCGGCACGCGCCGGGAGCCGCCGGAGGGTGGGGCTCAGATGTATTCCGTCGCCGCGTCGAGCAGCCAGTCCGCCAGATAGCCGGCGAAGGACGACCGGACCAGTACCCAGAACCCGGCCCTGGTCTCGTCACGGGAGACGAGGACGATCTGGGTACGGGCCAGAGTGGTCTGGGCACAGCGTCCGGGGCCGAAGGCGCGCGGGTGCAGGTCCAGCGCGCAGCCGTGCGCGAGGAGGTCTCGGGCGCGGGGCCCGGTCACGAGGAGCGTGGTGCGTTGCGCGGAGACGTCGGTGACGGAGACGGGCTCGTCCCCGGCGGCCGCCCGGATCCGGCTCTCCAGGTCCCGCTCGCCGCCCGGCGGGCCCACCAGCAGCCATTCGTCCGGGCCCAGCCAGATCGCGGTCAACTCCCCAGCGCGTACGACGGTGTTGGGTTCGAGGGGCAGGGGGAGGCCCAGCGCCGGACCGACGGCGTCGGCCGCCGGTCCCTTGGCGTCGAGGCGCACGTTCACCTGGGTCAGGAAGGGGAGTTCGGCCAGCCGGACCGCGCCCCCGGACGTGCGGGTCGCGGCGGCCAGGCGGCCGGCGACGTGCGACAAGGGGCTGCGGGGCGGGGCGGAAAGGGCGGTGTCAGCCATCGCGACGTGCTCCCTCGGGGTCGTAGAGGACGGGGCTTGCGACGGTCACCGCAACCAGCCGGTCGCCCACGGGGGCGTACAGCCGCTCACCGATGCGCTCCCGGCCGCCCTTGATCAGGGCGAGCGCGAAGGTCCGGCCCAGGGCGGCGCTGCGGTAGCTGGAGGTGACGTGGCCGAGCATGGGGACGGGCGGCGCGGGCAGCACGCTGTCGGCGATCAGCTGGGTGCCCTCCGGGAGGAAGGTGCCGGGATCCTCCGGGAGGAGGCCGACCAGGTGCTTGCGGTCGGCGCGCGCGGTGTCGGCACGGGCGTAGGAGCGCTTGCCGACGAAGTCGGGCTTCTTCTTCGACACCACCCAGCTCATGCCGAGGTCCTGCGGGGTGACGGTGCCGTCGGTGTCCTGGCCGATGATGGGGTAGCCCTTCTCCGCGCGCAGGACGTGCATGGTCTCGGTGCCGTAGGGGGTGATGCCGTACGGGGCACCGGCCTCGTCCAGGGCCTCCCAGAGGGCGAGGGCCTCCCACGGTGACACGTTGACCTCGTAGGCCAGTTCGCCGGAGAAGCTGATCCGGCACACCCTGGCCGCGATGCCCGCGACCTGCGTGTCGCGCCATGCCATGAACGGGAAGTCGTCGTTGGCCACGGCCAGTCGGGGAGCGAGCGCGCCCAGCACGTCGCGGGAGCGCGGGCCGACCAGGGCGACCGTGGCCCACTGCTCGGTCACGGAGGTGCAGTGGACGTTCAGCTCGGGCCACTCCGTCTGGAGCCACTCCTCCATCCAGTCCAGCACGGCCGCCGCGTTGCCGGTCGTGGTGGTGACCAGGAAGCGGTCCCGGGCGAGGCGGATGACCGTGCCGTCGTCGAAGACCATGCCGTCCGGGCGGCACATGACGCCGTAGCGGATCATGCCGACCTTCAGGGTGCTCATCATGTTCGTGTAGAGCCGGTCCAGGAGGACACCGGCGTCCGCGCCCTGTACGTCGATCTTGCCGAGGGTGGAGGCGTCCATGAAGGCGACGCCGTCACGCGCGGCGGCGCACTCACGCAGCACGGCGGCCTCCATGTCCTCGCCGTCCTGCGGGTAGTACCAGGGGCGTTTCCACTGCCCGACGTTCTCGAACAGGGCGCCGTGCCCGGCATGCCAGGCGTGCAGGGCCGTCACCCGGATGGGGTCGTGCAGCGCGCCGCGGTCGCGTCCGGCGAGCGTGGCGAAGGAGACGGGGGTGTAAGGGGGGCGGAACGTGGTCGTGCCGAGCGTGGAGATGTCCACCCCGAGCAGTTCGGCGACGACACCACTGGCGAGGACGCCGGACGTCCTGCCCTGGTCGTTGGCGGTGCCGGCCGTGGTGTAGCGCTTGGTGTGCTCGACCGAGCGCATACCGGCGCCGGTGGCCCGGGCCAGATCGACGACGGTGACGTCGCGTTGGAGGTCGACGAAGCGGTGGGCGCCGGATGTACCGGGGACCACGTACACGTGCATCGGTGGCGTGTGCGGCTGTGCGGCCACGTCCGGGAGCCGTGGCGCCTCGGCGGTGTGGCCCTCGGCCTCGATCGCGCGGGTGCCGGCGGCCGCGCCCTGGGTGAGGACCCGGGCCAGGTCCGGGATGCCGCTCGCGCTGCCCGCGACCTCGACCGCCTGACGGCAGGTGTCGGGGACGAAGGAGCCCAGCGCCTCGTCGAAGCGCAGCTTTCCGCCCGCCTGGCTGAACAGCTGCGCCACCGGGTTCCAGCCGCCGGAGACCAGGAGGAGGTCGGCGGCGAACTGCCGTTGTCCCGTGGGCTCTCCGTACGGGGCGACGGTCACCGCGGTGAGGCGCGTGCCGCCTTCCGTGCCGGTGACGGCATGCCCGGACAGCACCTCGATACCGGCGGCCCGGGCGCGCTCGGCCCACTCCCCCGGCTCGGAGCGGGTGTCGACGACCGCCGCGACGTCCACGCCCGCCGCGGCGAGGTCCAGCGCCGCCGCGTAGGCACTGTCGTTGGTGGTGAAGACGACCGCGTAGCGGCCGGGCAGGACCCCGTGACGATTGACGTAGGTGCGGGCCGAGGCGGCCAGCATCACTCCTGGGCGGTCGTTGTCCGCGAAGACCAGCGAGCGTTCGTGGGCGCCGGTGGCGAGGACCACGCGACGCGCTCGGATGCGCCAGACGCGCTCGCGGGATGTGTGCGCCGGGGCGTCCGCGCCGAGGTGGTTGGTGCGGCGCTCGACGGCGAGGAGGTGGTTGTCGTCGTAGTACCCGAAGACGGTGGTGCGGCGCAGCACGCGCACCTCGGGCTCGGCGTCGAGCAGCGCGGCGACCCCCGCCACCCAGTCCAGGTGTTCGCCCGAGCCCAGGAGGCTGCCGCCCGGTTCCGGCCGGTCGTCGGCGAGGATGACGCGTGCGCCGCTCTTCGCCGCCGCGGCGGCGGCCGCGAGGCCGGCCGGGCCCGCGCCGACGACCAGCAGGTCGCAGTGGGCGTGTACGGCGTCGTAGCGGGCGGGGTCCGGTTCGGTGGAGAGGCGGCCCTGACCGGGGAGGCTGCTCGCGACCAGGCCGTCGTACAGCTCGACCGTCGTCGCGGGGAGCATGGGCTCGGGGAAGGGGGCCTCGATCTGGACGACCGCGTTGGGCTCTTCGACGCCCGCCGAGAAGATGCCGCGCGGGCGGCCGAGCTTGATGCCGGTGCCGGCCTGGATGACGCCGTTGGCGAGGAGGGCCGAGGCGAGGGTGTCGCCCCGGTAGCCCTGGTACTCGGTGCCGTCGAAGGTGAAGGTGAGTGGTTTGTCGCGGTGGATTCGGCCTCGGGTGGGGTGGCGGAACGGCCGGCCTGCGGCGGGGCCGCTGATGGGTTCCTCACCCTTGCCGCCCCTACCCGTCCCCTCCTGAAGGGGCTCTGCCCCTTCGGCCCCGCCGGGGGCTGCGCCCTTGGACCCACGCTTCGGCTCCGAAAGGGCCTCGTCCTCGATCTTCCCCGGAGGGGGCACCCCAGGACGGGCTGGTACGGCCGGCCTTGATGCAACAGTGACCGGGCGAGCCTCCCCCGCCCTGTACACCGTCAGGATCTCGTTCGTCGAGGTGTCGCGTACCGCGTTGAACCACTTGCGGCAGCCCGCCGCGTGGCTCCAGCGCTCGGCGAACGGGCCCTTCGGGTTGTCGCGGAAGAACAGGTACCGGGCCCAGTCCTCGTCACCGAGGGCCGACGGGTCCTCGGGGTACGGCACGTGTGCCTGGCCGCCGTAGTGGAACTCGGCCTCGTCGCGGGGCCCGCACCACGGGCAGGGGATGAGCAGCATGGATCGGCTCCCTAGTGGGCCACCGCGGCCGCGCCGTGCTCGTCGACGAGCGCGCCGGTGGTGAAACGGTCGAGCGAGAAGGGGGCGTTGAGGGGGTGAGGGGTGTCGTGGGCGATGGTGTGGGCGTAGACCCAGCCGACGCCCGGGGTGGCCTTGAAACCGCCCGTTCCCCAGCCGCAGTTGAGGTACAGGTTGTCCACCGGCGTGAGGCCGACGATCGGCGAGGCGTCCGGGCTGACGTCGACGATGCCGCCCCAGGTGCGCAGCACATGGGCGCGGGCGAAGACCGGGAAGAGCTCCAGGGCCGCCGACATCTGCTCTTCGATGATGTGGAACGCGCCGCGCTGGGTGTAGGAGTTGTACGAGTCGATGCCCGCGCCCATCACCAGTTCGCCCTTGTGCGCCTGGCTGACGTACACGTGGACCGCGTTGGACATCACGACCGTCGGGTGCACCGGCTCCAGCAACTCCGACACGAGCGCCTGCAAGGGGTGGCTCTGCAGAGGGAGTTCGATGCCCGCCATGGCGGCGAGGACCGAGGTGTGGCCGGCCGAGCACAGTGCGACCTTGCCGGCCGCGATCGGGCCCAGGGTGGTCTGTACGCCGACGACCCGGCCGCCGACCACGTCCAGGCCGGTGACCTCGCAGTTCTGGATGATGTCGATCCCGGCGGCGTCGGCGGAGCGGGCCAGGCCCCAGGCGACGTGGTCGTGCTTGGCGATGCCGGCCCGTGGCTGGTAGGTGGCGCCCAGGACCGGATAGCGCACGTCCGGCGAGATGTTGACGATGGGGCAGACCTCCCGGACCCGCTCGGCGTCGAGCCACTCGGCGTCGACGCCGTTGAGCCGGTTCGCCTCGACACGGCGGACGCTGTCACGGACGTCCTGGAGGCTGTGGGCGAGGTTCAGCACGCCTCGCTGGGAGAAGAGGATCGGGTAGTCGAGTTCCTCCGCCAGCCCCTCCCACAGCTTGAGCGCGTGCTCGTAGATGCCGGCGCTCTCGTCCCACAGGTAGTTGGAGCGGATGATCGTGGTGTTGCGGGCCATGTTGCCGCCCGCCAGCCAGCCCTTCTCCAGCACGGCGACGTTGGTGATGCCGTGGTTCCTCGCCAGGTAGTGGGCGGTGGCGAGGCCGTGTCCGCCGCCGCCGACGATCACCACGTCGTACGACCGCTTCGGCTCCGGCGTGCGCCACAGCCAGTCGGGGTGCTCGGGGAGCTCGGAGCCGGGGGTGCGGGGGCTCATCGGACGTCTCCGTCTTCTGAAAGGGCTTCTGTCGCCTGGCCGTCGAGGAGTTGTGCGGTCACCGGCGGTGCCTCTTCCTCGCGGTCAGCCACGGAGGCGGGACATGGTCGGGTCGAACAGGGGCTCCTCGGCGACGACGGCCTCGACGCGCCGGTCGAAGTAGCCGATGTGCAGGGTGGTGCCGGGGGTGGCCAGGTCGGCCGGGAGCCAGGCGTAGGCGATGCCCTTGCCGATGGTGTAGCCGTGGGCGGCGCTGGTGACGTAGCCGACGGCGCGGTCGCCGTCGTACACCGGCTCCTTGCCCAGGACGGCCGACCGCGGGTCGTCGATCGTGAGACAGGTCAGCTTCCGCCGTACGTCGGCCTTACGGCGCTCCAGGGCCGCCTTCCCGATGAAGTCGTCCTTGTCGGGCTTGACGGCGAAGCCGACGCCGGCCTCGTAGGGGTCGTGCTCGTAGGTCATGTCGGTGCCGAAGGAGCGGTAGCCCTTCTCCAGGCGCAGGCTGTTGAAGGCGCCGCGGCCGGCGATGATGCCGCCCAGCGGTTCGGCCGCCTGCCAGAGGGTGTCCCACAGCTTCTGGCCCAGGTCGGCGGTGGTGTAGATCTCCCAACCGAGTTCACCGACGTACGACAGGCGCATCGCGGTGACCGGGACGGAGCCGATGTGGGCGCGCTTGGCGCGGAAGTACTTCAGGCCGTCGTTCGAGAAGTCCTCGTCCGTCAGCGGCTGGAGGACCTTGCGGGCCAGCGGGCCCCACAGGCCGACGCAGCAGGTGCCGGGGGTGATGTCGCGGACCTGGACCGTGCCGTCGGCGGGCAGGTGACGGATGAACCAGTCCAGGTCCAGGTTGCCGTTGGCGCCGACCTGGAAGACGTCGCGGGCCAGGCGGGCGACGGTGATGTCGCTGCGGATGCCGCCGTCGTGGTCGAGCAGCAGGGTGTACGTCACCGAGCCGACGGACTTGGCGACCTTGCCGGTGACCAGTCGCTCCAGGAAGTCGGCGGCACCCGGGCCGGCCACCTCCAGCCGCTTGAGGGCCGTCATGTCGTACATCGCGACGGTCTCGCGGGTGACCTGGGCCTCGGCGCCGACGATGGGCGACCAGTACCGTGCCGCCCAGTCGTCGGGGGTGGGGATGGTGCGGCCTTCGACGAGCCCCGCGTTGGCCTCGTACCACTGCGGGCGCTCCCAGCCGTTCGCCTCCAGGAAGAACGCGCCGTGCTCCTGCTGGCGGGCGTGGAAGGGGCTCGTGCGCATCGGGCGCGGGTGCCCCGACGGCTGGAGCGGGTGCAGGATGTCGTAGACCTCGACGAAGTTCTGGCAGTCGCGGGCCAGGACGTACTCCGGTGACAGCTGGTGCTGCTCGAAGCGGTTGATGTCGCACTCGTGCAGGTCGAAGGAGGAGCAGTGGCCGTCGACCAGCCATTCGGCGACGGCCCGTCCGACCCCCGCGGAGTGGGTGACCCAGACGGCCTCGGCGACCCAGAATCCCTTGACGTCCGCGGACTCGCCGAGCAGCGGGAAGTTGTCCGTGGTGAAGGAGAACAGGCCGTTGATGGCCTCCTCGACCTTGGCCTCCTGCGTCGCCGGGAGCAGGGACCGGGTCTCGGTCCAGGCGTCGGCGAAGTCCTCTTCGGTGAACTCCAGGACCGACGGCATCCCGTCGGCCGCGTCGACGGACAGGATGTCGTCGGCGGAGATGGGCATCGGGCGGTGGCCGTAGTAGCCGATGCCGATGGCGTCGAAGCGGTCGCGGTAGTAGAGGTCGGCGTCCTGGTGGCGCAGGATCGGGCGCACCGCCTCCTCGGTCTGGCCGGCGAGCGCCGGTACCGGGCCGGTCCAGGCGAGCTGGTGGGCGAGCGGGGTGAGCGGCAGGTTCATGCCGACCATGCGGGCGATCCTGGGGCCCCAGATGCCGGCGCAGCACACGACGATGTCGGCGGGCAGCTCGCCCCGGTCGGTGAGGACTGCGGTGACGCGGCCGTCGGCCTGCCGGACGTCGAGGACTTCGTGGCGGGCGAGGAATCGCACGCCGCGCCCGGTGGCCCGGCGGATCTGTGCCTCGACGGCGAGCACGGCCTTGGCGAGGCCGTCGGTGGGGACGAGGAGGCCGCCGAGGACCCGGTCCGGGTTGACCAGCGGGTGCTGCTCGACGCACTCCTCGGGGCTCAGCAGCCGGGACTCGATGCCCCAGGCGGTGATCCAGCCGTGGCGGCGGTGGAGTTCGGTCAGGCGCTCGGGGGTGGTGGCCACTTCGAGACCGCCGACCTGGAGGAAGCAGGGCTTGCCGTCGACGTCGAGGGAACAGAACTTCTCGACGGTGTAGCGGGCCAGCTCGGTCATGGTCTTGGAGGAGTTCGTCTGGAAGACCAGACCGGGGGCGTGTGACGACGAGCCCCCGGTGGCGGGCAGCGGGCCCTGGTCGACCACGGTCACTTCGGTCCAGCCACGCGCGGAGATCTCGTCCGCGAGTGCCGCTCCCACGACACCCGCTCCGATGATCACCACTCGGGGTCCCGCCATCGCCGCACCTCCGAATTCAAAACCGATCCGGTTGCTGTCTACGCAACATGCTTCAGGTTGCGCAACTCAATGTGCCTGTCGCGAGGAGGGGGTGTCAAGGGGTCCGTGACGCCGGAAAACGGCCCGGAACGCGCTCGGAACACGGCCCGGGACATGGCAATGCCCGGTGGGCGGTGCGCACCTGCGCACACCGCCCACCGGGCATGTCCGACCGCCGCCGGCTCCGCGTCACTTGATCCAGGCGTCGACCTTGTCCTTGTTGGCGTCGACCCACTTCTTTGCCGCCGCGTCGGGCGTCATCTTGTCGACCGCGATGGACTTGGCCACGGTGTTCTGGTCGTCGTTCGTCCAGTTGAACTTCTTCACCAGGTCATAGGCCGGGCTGCCCGACTTGGCGAACCTGGCGCTGACGACCTTGTCGAGGTCGTAGACGGGATAGTCACAGGCGACCTTGGCCGCGTCGGCGTCACAGCCCGTCTTGTACGCGGGCAGGTTCACCTTGACCAGCGGCACCTCGGAGAGGAACCACTGCGGCTCGTAGAAGTAGCCGATCACCCATTCCTTGTTCTTCTCGGCCTTGCGGTAGGCCTGGATGAGCGCGGTCTCGCTGCCCGCGTACACCACCTTGAAGTCCAGTTTCAGGTTCTTCACCAGCGCCTCGTCGTTGGTGACGTACGAGGGGTCGCCGTCGAGGAGCTGCCCCTTGCCGCCCGACTCCGAGGTCTTGAACTTGTCGGCGTACTTGTCGAGGTTCTTCCAGTCGGTGATGTCCGGGTGCGCCTTGGCCAGCCACGGCGGCACGTACCAGCCGATGATGCCCTTGTTTCCGGTCGAGCCGGCCTGCACGGCGGTCTTCTGCTGGGTGATGTACTTCGCCTTGAGGTCGTCGTGTCCCCAGTTCTCCAGCACGGCGTCGACCTCGCCCGTGCCGAAGCCCTGCCAGGCGATCTCCTCCTTGAGGTCCTTCTTGGTGACCTTGCAGCCGAGTTCGTGCTCGGCGACGTAGGCGACGACCGCCGCGTCCGCCTCGTAGCCCACCCAGGGGTTGACGGCGAGGTTGAAGGTCCCGCACTTGCCCGAACTGCCCGCGGAGGCTGAGTCGTCACCGACCTTCGCGCCACCGCAGGCGGTGAGGGCGAGCCCCATAGCGGTGACGACCGCTGTACCGGCGACGCCGACTCTCCACTGTCTTGCTTGCCTTGCCATGGTCAGTGCTCCTTATGCGCTCGTGCGTCGCGCCGCTGCCTGAGTGATCCGGTCGAACATGACGCCGAGAAGGACGATGGCGAGACCCGCCGCGAGTCCCTTCCCGTACAGCTGCCCCTGTGAGAAGCCGGCCACGACGTCGTAGCCGAGGGCGCCCGCTCCTACCAGGCCGCCCACCACAACCATCGACAGCACATAGATCAGGCCCTGATTGGTCGCGAGCGTCAGGGCACTGCGTGACATCGGCAGTTGAACCTTGGTGATGATCTGCCAGGTGTTGCACCCGGCGGAGGTGGCCGCCTCCACGGTGGTCGCGGGCACGGCCCGCACCCCGTCCGCGATGATCTTTATCGCGACCGGGACCGCGTAGACGATGGCGGCGACGATTGCCGTGAAGCGCGTCGCGCCGAACAGGGCGAGGAACGGCACGAGGTAGACGAACGGAGGCATGACCTGCGCCGCGTCCAGTGACGGCCGCAGCACCCGGTCCACCAGCATGCTGCGCCCCATCCACACCCCGAAGACGATGCCGAGCAGCATGACCAGCACCGTCGCCACCAGGGTCGACGCGAGTGTCGTCATGGCGTCCGACCACAGCCCCGTGCCGACCAGCAGGCCCGCGCACACGGCCGTGGTGACCCCGGTCTTCCACCCGCCGAGCACCACGCCGAGAGCGATCAGCACCGCGCCGACGAGCCACCACGGGGAGTCGGTGAGCAGCGACTGGAACGGGTTGAGCAGGCCGTTGGTGATGGCGTCACGGAAGCCGTTCGTCAGACCCGACAGGTTGTCCTGCGCCCAGGTCGTCACGTCGTCCGCCGCGCTCGCGATGCCGCTGCCCGTGCTGCCCTCGCCGGGGAACTCCGCCGCCCACAGATAGGTGTGCGAGAGGTGGACGAGCACCACGGCGACCACCGCGCCGGCCCCCAGCAGCGGCCGCCGCCACTGTGCGAAGCGGTTGTCCGAGCGCCGGGCGGCCTCCGCGCGTGCGCTCGCCGCGGTCGTGACGCGGTCGAGCACGATGGCCATGACGACGATGGCCAGGCCCGCGTTGAAGGCCGTACCGACGTCGAGGGACTGCAGCGCCTGCATGACGGTCTTGCCGAGGCCGGGCGCGTCGATCAGGGCCGCGATGGTCACCATCGCCAGGGCGGCCATGATGGTCTGGTTGACGCCCATCACCACGGTCCGCTTGGACATCGGCAGCAGGACCTTCAGCAGCGACTGGCGTCGCGTCGCGCCCAGTGAGTCGGCCGCCTCGACGGTCGTCGCGGGTACGGAGCGGATGGCGTGCGCGGTGATGCGGATCGCCGGCGGGGCCGCGTAGATCACGGTGGCGATGGTGGCGGAGGCCCCGCCGATGAGGAAGATCAGGGTCAGCGGTGCCAGGTAGACGAAGGTCGGCATCGTCTGCATCAGGTCCAGGAAGGGCGTGAGGATCCGGTTGAACCGGTCGGACAGCCCCGCCAGCACGCCCAGCGGGATCGCGAACAGCAGCGCCACGAACACCGCGCACAGGACGAGCGCCAGGGTGTCCATGCTCTCCTGCCACAGGCCCTGCAGCCCGAAGAAGGTGAAGCCGGCCACGGCGAGCAGCGCGACCCGCCAGTTGCCCACGGCCCAGGAGACATAGCCGGCGAGGCCGACGACGCCGAGCCAGCCGATCTGCGGGAGCGGACGGTCGCCGGACGGCTGGGAGATCAGGTCCTGGACCAAGGTCACCAGGTTGTCGATGACCAGCCGGATCTCGTTGAAGAAGTACAGGAACAGCGGGTTGGAGTTGCGGTTCGCGCCGACGGAGTCCCGGATGTCGTTGAGCCACCGGTGCAGATCGGTGAGGTCGGCCGCCGCCAGGGACAGGGTCTGCTTTCCGCGCAGCACGGCGAAGAGCACCAGCCAGACCACCAGGATCGCGGCCACCATCACGGACCGGCTGACCTTGCGCCCGCTCGCGGCGGGGGCGGACGTCCGCGTGGTGTCGGCCGGGTCCGTCCTCTCGGGCTTCTCCATGGCAACGGTCATCACACGTCGCCTTCCTGCCCGGCGATCACCGCGAGGATCTCCTCGTCACCGACGATGCCGAGCAGCTTGCCGTTCTCGACCACCTTGACCGGCTTGTCCGCCCCCAGTACGGCCCGGGTGGCCTCCCGCACCACGACGTCCGGGCCCAGCTCCAGGCCGTCCAGGGCGTCGCCGTCCTCCGGCGCGCGCATGATCCACCGCAGGGTGAGCACGTCGCCGCGCGGCACGTCCTTGACGAACTCGCGGACGTAGTCGTCGGCCGGGGCGCCCACCAGCTCGTCGCCGGTGCCGCACTGGACCGTCTTGCCGTCGCGCATGATGAGGATGCGGTCGCCCAGTTTGAGCGCCTCGGAGAGGTCGTGGGTGATGAAGACCATCGTCTTGTTGACCTCGTGGTGCAGCCGGATGACCTCGTTCTGCATGTCACGGCGGATCAGCGGGTCGAGCGCGGAGAACGGCTCGTCGAAGAAGAGGACGTCCGGGTCGCCGGCCAGCGCCCGGGCGAGACCGACGCGCTGCTGCATACCGCCGGACAGCTGGTCGGGGTAGGAGTTCTCGTAACCGGCGAGGCCGACGAGTTCGACGACCTCCATCGCGCGCCGGGTCCGCTCGGCCCGGCTCATGCCGCGGATCTCCAGGCCGAAGCCCACGTTGTCCACCACCCGGCGGTGGGGCAGCAGCCCGAAGTGCTGGAAGACCATGGAGAACTTGCGGCGGCGCAGGTCGCGCAGGCGTCCGGCGTCCGCGTGGCGGATGTCCTCGCCCTCGAAGACGACCTCACCGGCGGTGGGTTCGATCAGCCGGGTCAGACATCGCACCAGGGTGGACTTGCCCGAGCCGGACAGGCCCATGACGACGAAGACCTCGCCGGGCGAGACGTCGAAGTTCACGTCCCGTACGGCGGCGGTGCATCCGGTGCGGTCCATGAGCTCGCGGCGGGTGAGGCCGCACAGCTCCTCGGAGCCCGGTACCCGGTCGGCCTTCGGCCCGAACACCTTCCACAGCTTGCGCACGGATATGACCGGAGTGCCGTCCGAGTCCTGGGGCGTGCCGCGACGCTGCGCCACCTCGGTCTGTGTGGGGGTCACGATCGACCTCTTTTCGGCGTTCAGCCGCGGAACCAGTGCTGCGGCCGGGGTTGGATGTTCTGCCAGATGTGCTTGGGCTCTCGGTACTCGTCCAGGCCGGTCGGTCCCAGCTCCCGGCCCACGCCCGAGTGCCCGAAGCCACCCCATTCCGCCTGCGGCACATAGGGGTGGTAGTCGTTGATCCACACCGTGCCGTGGCGCAGCCGCCGGGCGACCCGCTGGGCCTTGCCCGCGTCCTGGGTCCAGACGGCTCCGGCGAGTCCGTACTCGGTGTCGTTGGCGATGCGTACGGCGTCGTCCTCGTCGGTGAAGCGCTCGACGGTCAGCACGGGTCCGAAGGACTCCTCGTGCACCACCCGCATCTCCTGGGTGCACTCGTCGAGCACGGTCGGCGGGTAGTAGTGGCCGTCTCCGAGGGCGGGGTCGCCGGGGCGTTCACCGCCGCAGCGCAGTACGGCACCCTCGGCGAGGCCCGCGGCGACGTACGCCTCGACCTTCTCCCGGTGCCGGCCGGAGATCAGCGCGCCGGTCTCGGCCTCGGGGTCGAAGGGCCCGCCCAGGCGGATCCGCCGGGCGCGGCGCACGACCTCGTCGACGAAGCGGTCGTGCAGCGAGTCCTCGACGATCAGGCGGGCGCCGGCCGAGCAGACCTGCCCCGAGTGCAGGAAGACGGCGGTGAGGGCGAAGTCCACGGCCGTCTCGAAGTCGGCGTCGGCGAAGACGACGTTGGGGTTCTTGCCTCCGAGCTCAAGCGCGACCTTCTTCACGGTGGCGGCCGCGGTGGCCATGATGTGCCGGCCGGTGTCCAGGCCTCCGGTGAAGGAGACCATGTCGACGTCCGGGTGCTCGGCGAGGGGGGCACCGACCTCGGGCCCGGTGCCCAGGACGAGGTTCGCGGCGCCGGCCGGCAGCCCGGCCTCCGCCAGCGCCCTCATCAGCAGGACGGAGGTGGAGGGGGTGAGCTCGCTGGGCTTGAGGACGATCGTGTTGCCCGCGGCGAGGGCGGGAGCGACCTTCCAAGAAGCCTGCAGCAGTGGGTAGTTCCAGGGGGTGATGAGCCCGCACACGCCGATCGGTTCGTACACGACGCGGCTGACGGCGTCGTCCCGTCCGGTGTCGATCACTCGCCCGGCGTCGGTGCCGGCGATCCCCGCGTAGTACCGGAAGCAGGAGACGACGTCGGCGATGTCGTACTCGCTCTCCACCAGGCGCTTGCCGGTGTCCAGCGATTCGGCGCGGGCGAACTCCTTGGCGTCGCGCTCGACGATGTCGGCGGTGCGCAGCAGCCGGGCGCCGCGCTCCCGCTCGGGGGTGCGGGGCCAGGGGCCTTCGTCGAAGGCGCGGCGGGCCGCGGCGATCGCCGCCTCGGTGTCGGGACGGGTCCCTTCGGACACGGTCGCCGCGAGGGTGCCGTCAGCGGGACAGCGGATTTCCCGAAGGCCGCCGGCCACCGGTTCCCGCCATTCACCGTCCACATACAGGTCTGCCACGCGCCATGCCCTTCGAGCGAAATGCGTTGCGCATTGTGCATTCAATTGCTTGTGGTGGAACACCCTGGCGAATGTGCAGACATACGTCAAGAGGTTGGCTGATGACGATTTCGCCATGTGAGCAGTTGCCGTACCGCCCTTGACCCCGGGCGGCACCGAGCCGACCATGTTGCGTATCGCTCACCCAGTTGTGCAATACGCACCGACGGAGGCCGCTTATGTCCCCTCGACCGCAATCCGGCCGTGAGTACGTCCTCACTCTCTCGTGTCCCGACAGCGCGGGACTGGTCCACGCCGTGAGCGGCTTTCTCGTCAGGAACTCCGGCAACATCCTGGAGAGCCAGCAGTTCGATGATCGACTCCAGGGACGTTTCTTCATGAGGGTCCACTTCGACGTTTCCGATCCGCACGCGGATCTGAAAAATCTGCGTTACCGGTTCGGTCCGGTCGCGGAGGCCTATCGCATCTCCTGGACCCTGCGGGACGCCTCGACGCCGACCCGCACACTCATCATGGTGTCCAGGTTCGGCCACTGCCTCAACGACCTGCTCTTCCGCCGGCGCACCGGCGCACTGAACATCGAGATACCCGCGATCGTCTCCAATCACCGGGACTTCGAGAAACTGGCCGATACCTACGACATCCCCTTCCACCACATCCCGGTGACCAAGGAGACCAAGCCCGAGGCCGAGGCCCGGCTGCTGGAGCTGGTGCGCGAGCTGGACGTCGACCTGGTGGTGCTGGCCCGCTACATGCAGGTCCTCTCGGACGACCTGTGCAAGCAGCTGGACGGCCGCGCGATCAACATCCACCACTCCTTCCTCCCCAGCTTCAAGGGCGCCCGACCGTATGTGCAGGCCTACGACCGCGGGGTGAAGCTCGTCGGCGCGACGGCTCACTATGTGACGCCGGACCTGGACGAGGGGCAGATCATCGAGCAGGACGTGGTCAGGGTGGACCACTCGCTCGACCCCGGCGAACTGGTCACCGTCGGCCGCGACGTCGAGGCACAGGTCCTGGCGCACGCGGTCAAGTGGCACAGCGAGAGCAGGGTGATGGTGGCCGGCAGCCGCACGGTGGTCTTCCGCTGAACTCCGCCGTATACGGATCCATGCGGATGCACAGGGACGCCGGACGGGCAGATCGGCCCGTCCGGCGTCCTTTGACCCTCGGCCCCCGAGCCGCCCGCACACCGCGAGCCGCCCGCACACCCGCGAGCCGCCCTCAGCCTCCGAGCCGCTCCAGCAGGGCCCGCCGCCACCTCTCCGTCTCGGCGATCTGGTTGAACGTGAACAGGTGCAGGCCCGCCACCCCTGCCGAGGGCGCGGTGAACGCCGTCCCGGCGCGGGCCAGCAGCCGCTCGGGCGCGTACCCGCCGGGCGCCGCGAACCGCAGGAACCACGACGGGTGCCTCGTGAGGAAGCGCGTCGACTCCCCCACCCCGATCTTCGTCGCCATCGACAGCAGTTTCGCCCGCTGCACCGGCCCCGCGACGCCCACATGGACGGGCAGGGCGACCTCCCGGCGCCGTATCCGGGCGATCCACTCCCCCAGCACCCGCGCGTCGAAGCAGAGGTTGCTCACGATGTAGGTGGCGTGCTCGCGCTTGTCCCACATCGCCTGGACGGTGACGTCGTCGTGGATGAGCGGATGGCTCTCGGGATACCCCGTGACGCCGATCCGGGCGAAAGGACCGCCCAGCTCGCCCAGCGCCCGCAGCACCGGCAGCGCCCCCTCGTAGACCCCGGCCGGCGGATCGGCGTCGCCCGCGGGGAGGAAGACGTCGTCCACCCCCGCCGCACGGAGCCGGTCGACGACCTCCTTCAGATGCGCCCCGTCCCGCAGCAGTCGCGCGGGCACGTGCGGGACGACGCGGTAGCCGTGCGCCGACAGGCGGGTGGCGAGACCGAGGGTCGGCTCCAGGCCCCTGGCAGGCGAGGCCGTCACGGTGACGACGACATCGCGCGGGACGTGGGCGAGGACCTTGTCCTCGGTCGCCTTCGCGGGCAGCACCTCATAACGGACGCTGCGCAGCAGCGTCGCGAGAGCAGCGGCAGCCAACGTCTACCCGGCCTGCTTCTGGGCGTCCTGGTGCCGGTAGTACGCGGCCTTCGACGGCGCCAGGGGTTCCTTGCCGAGGATCAGGTCGGCGGCCTTCTCGGCGACCATCATCACCGGCGCGTAGATGTTGCCGTTGGTGACGTACGGCATCACCGAGGCGTCCACCACGCGCAGGCCCTCGACGCCGTGCACCCGCATGCTGGCGGGGTCGACGACGGCCATCTCGTCGGTCCCCATCCTGCAGGTGCAGGACGGGTGCAGCGCGGTCTCGCCCTCCTTGGCCACCCAGGCGAGGATCTCCTCGTCACTGTCCACGGACGGGCCGGGCGAGACCTCCCCGTCGTTGTAGGGAGCGAGCGCGGGCTGGCTGAGCAACTTGCGGGCCACCCGGATCGCCTCGACCCACTCACGGCGGTCCTGCTCGGTGGAGAGGTAGTTGAAGCGCAGCGCCGGGTGCTCGTGCGGATCCTTGCTCCTGATCTTCACCGAGCCGATCGCATCGGAGTACATCGGCCCCACGTGCACCTGGTAGCCGTGGCCGCCGGCCGGGGAGGAGCCGTCGTAGCGGACCGCGATGGGCAGGAAGTGGAACATCAGGTTGGGGTACGCGACGTCCTCGTTGCTGCGGGCGAACCCGCCGGCCTCGAAGTGGTTCGTGGCGGCCGGCCCCTTGCGGAAGAGCCACTGCAGTCCGATGAAGGGGGCGCGCCACTTCGCCATGTACGGCTGCATGGAGACCGGCTGCTTGCAGGCGTACTGGACGTACACCTCCAGGTGGTCCTGCATGTTCTCGCCGACACCCGGCAAATCGTGGACGACGTCGACACCGAGGGCGCTCAGTTCCTCCGCGTTGCCCACCCCGGAGAGCTGGAGCAGCTGCGGGGAGTTGATCGCGCCGCCGCAGAGGATGACCTCCTTGGCGCGGACCTGCTGGAGCGCGCCCCTGCCGCGCCGGTACTCGACGCCGACGGCCCGCTTGCCCTCGAACAGCACGCGCGTGACGAGGGCGCGGGTCCTGATGGTGAGGTTGGGCCGCTTCCTGACCGGCTTGAGGTACGCCTTCGAGGCCGACAGGCGCCGGCCGCGGTGGACGTTGCGGTCGAACTTGGCGAAGCCTTCCTGCCGGAAGCCGTTGACGTCGTCCGTGGGCGCGTAACCGGCCTCCTGGGTGGCCTTGAGGAAGGCGCCGAAGAGGGGGTTGGTGGCGGGGCCGCGTTCGAGGACGAGGGGCCCGTCGTGGCCGCGGAACTCGTCGTCCGGGTCGGCCGCGAGACAGTTCTCCATGCGCCGGAAGTACGGCAGACAGTGCGCGTAGTCCCAGGTCTCCATGCCGGGGTCGGCCGCCCAGCGCTCGTAGTCCATGGGGTTTCCGCGCTGGAAGATCATGCCGTTGATACTGCTGGAACCGCCCAGCACCTTGCCGCGCGCGTGGTAGACGCGTCGGCCGCCCATGTGGGGCTCGGGCTCGGACTCGTACTTCCAGTCGTAGAACCGGCTGCCGATCGGATAGGTCAGCGCCGCGGGCATGTGGATGAAGACGTCCCACGGGTAGTCGGGCCGGCCGGCCTCCAGCACCAGGACCCGGTGGGCCGGATCCGCGGAGAGTCTGTTCGCCAGCGCACTGCCGGCCGAACCGCCGCCGACGATGACGAAGTCGTATTGCAGGGGAGCCATGGTGCCTCGTCTCGCTCGCGCCGTAGATACGCGACGCATGGTAGTACCGGTATCGCTATACGCACCAGGTTGCGAACGACGCAACTTGCCAGGTCTTCGTTTCGATGCGGTTACTTGCAGTGGTGTTGTTTACTACGCGTATAGTTTTGTTGTGAGCAACCACAGCCAAGACCACGAAACGTCAAGTCCCCAGGCCGGCGGAGTGCAGTCGGTCGACCGCGCCATCAGCGTCCTCGAGATCCTGGCCCAGCGCGGCGAGGCGGGCGTCAGCGAGGTGGCCGCCGAGATCGACGTTCACAAGTCCACCGCATTCCGTCTGCTCGGCGCGCTGGAGGCCCGCGGCCTGGTGGAGCAGGCGGGCGAGCGCGGTAAGTACCGGCTCGGCTTCGGCATCGTACGCCTGGCCGGTGCGGTCACCGGACGTATCGACATCACCCAGCAGGGCCGCCCGGTCTGCGAGCGCCTCGCCGAGGAGATCGGCGAGACCGTCAACATCGCCGTCATGCAGGAGCACTACGCGATCAACCTGTACGAGGTGCGCGGCCCCGGCGCCGTCACAGCGCACAACTGGGTCGGCGAGCTGACCCCGCTGCACGCCACCTCCAGCGGCAAGATCCTGCTGGCGCACCTGCCCGCCAAGGAGCGCGCCACGCTGCTGACCGAGGCCGGGATGAAGAAGGTCACCCCGCACACCATCACCGCGAAGACGAAGCTCGAGAAGAACCTCGCCGAGGCGCGGGAGCGCGGCTACGCGTGGACCCTGGAGGAGCTGGAGATCGGCCTGCACGCCATGGCCGCGCCGGTTCGCAACCGCGACGGTGAGGTCATCGCGGCGCTCAGCGCCTCGGGGCCCGCGTACCGCTTCACCGAGCAACGCCTGCACGAGCTCTCCCCGGTGCTGCTCAAGGGCGCCGAGGAGATCAGTCACCGGATGGGCTTCCTGGGCTGACCGCCCCTACTGCGGGCTGCTGCCCAGGCGGTCGTTCACCCAGTCGTGGAAGGCGCCGATGTGGTGCTCGCTCGGCACCAGCACGCCGCCCTTGGCGTACATGCGGGAGCTCATCCCGGGCTGCGTACGCTCGCAGGCGTCGAAGTCCTGGCGGTTGACCCGGTCGAAGAGTTCCACGGACCGGCTGACGTCCTTTCCGCTCTCGACGACGTGCGGCAGGTAGAGCCAGTCGCACTCGACGATCGTGCGGTCGACGGCCACCGGGTACATCCGGTGGAAGATCACATGGTCGGGGACGAGGTTGATGAACACCTGCGGCCTGACGGTGATCGCGTAGTAGCGGCGGTCCTGGTCCTGCGCCACCCCGGGGATGCGGTCCAGCCCCTCGGAGCCGTCGACGGTGAAGCCCTGGACCCCTTCGGCGAACTCCGCGCCGTGGCCGACGTAGTACTGGGCGGCGTAGCCGTCGGCGAACTCGGGGAGCACCTCGGTGAGTTCGGGGTGGATGGTGGCGCAGTGGTAGCACTCCATGAAGTTCTCGATGATGAGCTTCCAGTTCGCCTTGACGTCGTAGACGATCCGTCTGCCGACGGAGAGGTTGTCGATGTCGTAGTGCTCGATCGACTCCACGTCGCCGAGGCGGCCGACGACCTCGCCGATGACGTCCTCCTCGAAGGAGGGCGGGTTCTCCGCGAGACACACCCAGACGTAGCCGAGCCATTCGCGGACGGCGACGCTCACCAGGCCGTACTCGGTGCGTCCGACGTCGGGCATCTTGGTGAGGTTGGGCGCCGCGACGAGTTTGCCGTTCAGGTCGTACGTCCAGGCGTGGTAGGGGCACTGGAAGGCCCGCTTGACCTCGCCGGAGTCCTCCGTGCAGAGCTTGGCGCCGCGGTGCCGGCACACGTTGAAGTAGGCCCGGACGGAGTTGTCACGCGCGCGGGTGACCAGGATGCTCTCGCGGCCCACGTCGACGGTGCGGAAGGCGCCGGGCTTCGCCAGTTCCGAGGCGCGCGCCACGCAGAACCACATGGTCTCGAATATGCGCTCCTGCTCCTGGGCGAAGACCGCCGGATCCGTGTAGGAGGAGCCGGGAAGGGTGGCGATCAGGCTGTCCGGCAGACTGGTCGAGGTCACGGTGCACTCCTCGGAGGACGTCGTAGAGGGGCAACTCTGCGTGCCGCAGGCGTACGCGGCAGAATTCGGGGGCGCCCCGCAGGGGCGCGGGACTGCTTCTGGGTGCGGCTCCGCCGCGTGGGCGCGACCAGTCACAATGGCGCCGCGGAAAGTACACGACCCATCACAGTGCTCACAGCGGAGCGCCGAGCTGTTTGCGCCAGCGGGTGAACAGGCGGGGCTGGTTCATCCCGAGCACGGCGACCGGCCGGCCCGCGCTCCGGTAGACGGCCAGGACGTTGCGGTCGTCCGGGGCGCCTTCCTCGACGGTCACGCTGTCGGCGCCGGCCGCGTGCCCCGCGAACTGGATCTTCACTCCGTACTGGTCGGACCAGAAGTACGGCGGCCTGGGCACTCCCGGTTCCGCCGCGCCGCCCGCCAGCAGGGTGGCGACGGCGGCCTCGGGCCGCTCCCGCGCCCCGGTCCAGTGCTCGACGCGGCGGTGGGCGCCGGCGCGAGGGTCGTACCAGTTGGCGCAGTCGCCGACCGCGACCACACCGGCCAGGCTCGTGCGGCCGTCGGCGCCACAGGTGACGCCGTTGTCGAGTCCGACGCCGGAGCCCTCCAGCCACTCGACGCAGGGGCGTGCCCCCACGCCGACGACGACGATGTCGGCCGGGATGCTGCGACCGTCCTCGAGCAGGACGGCGTCCACCCTCCCCCGGACTCCGTCCGGGGGAACCCCCACCTCGCTTCGCTCGTCCCCGCTCAGCCCCTTGACGCCCACACCGCACAACAGCCGTACGCCGTGGTCCGCGTGCAGGCCGGAGACGATGCCGCCCATGGTCACGCCGAGCGGTCCCGCGAGCGGCGTCGGGGCGACCTCGACGACCGTCACGTCGAGCCCGAGCGCGTAGGCGGTGGAAGCGACCTCGGCGCCGACGAAGCCGCCACCGATCACCACCAGCCTTCCGCCCCGGGCCAGTTCGTCGCGCAGGGCGCGGGCGTCGTCCAGGGTGCGCAGACAGTGCACTCCGGCGAGGCCTTCGGTACCGGGCAGCGTGCGCGCCGCGGCACCGGTCGCGATGACGAGGCCGTCGGCGCGGACCTCACGGCCGTCGGCGAGCCGGACGGCGCGGTCGGCGCGGTCGAGTCCGGTGGCCCGGGCGCCGAGGAGCCATTCCGCCCGCAGGTCCTCGTCGTCCGTCTCCAGCGAGAGATCCGCTTCGCCGAGGGTGCCCGCCAGGAACTCCTTGGACAGCGGGGGCCTGTCGTACGGACGGTGGATCTCGTCGCCGATGATCACCAGCCGCCCGTCGTAGCCCTGCTTCCGCAGCGAGCGCGCCGCCGAAAGACCGGCCAGCGAGGCGCCCACCACGGCCACGGTCCTCACGCGGGACCACCGGCGAGCCGGGACGCGACGCAGGGCGGCAGGTTGGGGGCGTCCGTGGACACCCGGACATAGATCATGCCGTCCTCGACGAGGACCCCGTGGGTCCGGACCGGGAGCTTGGCCGGCGGGGCGTCGACCGCGCCGGTCCGCAGGTCGAACTTCGAGGCGTGCAGCGGGCATTCCACCTCGCAGCCCTCCAGCCAGCCGTCGGCGAGCGAGGCGTCCTGGTGGGTGCAGGTGTCGTCGATGGCGAAGACCTCGCCGTCGTCGGTGTGGAACACCGAGACCGGCGGGTCGATGTCAAGCCGGAAGGCCTCACCTCGCGGGAGATCCACGAGACGGCACACGGGAATCATCATGACACCTCGGTGCGTATAACGAAACGGATTGCGGTAAGCGCAACATCAGTCTGAAGTCGGCCCGAATCCTTGTCAAGGCGTTCACAGGCCGGACAACTTGGCACGCGACGTTGCCCATGGAGCAACACTGCGCACGATAGGAAACGAGACCTGTGGCGTGGC
The DNA here is from genome assembly GCF_042737375.1 of Streptomyces sp. NPDC060000. Taxonomy (NCBI): domain Bacteria; kingdom Bacillati; phylum Actinomycetota; class Actinomycetes; order Kitasatosporales; family Streptomycetaceae; genus Streptomyces; species Streptomyces sp. NPDC060000. Next base: position 334,944 of record NZ_JBHWUU010000001.1, on the reverse strand, counting down.
TCGACTCGTCCCGAGCTCGGGAGCACATGAGGGCGGCCCGCCTCCCCACCCGGTGACGGACGGGGAAACGGGCGCGCTGCCCTCTGTGCACCGGGCGTCAGAAACCCCGGTCGATCCGCTCCTGAAGGTGCGGAGCCTCGGCTGCGACGGTGGTCGTCCCCCCGTGCCCGGTGTGCACGACGGTGTCGCCCGGCAGGGTCAGCAACCGGTCGCGGATCGAGTCGACGAGGGTAGGGAAGTCGCTGTACGACCTTCCCGTCGCCCCCGGTCCACCCGCGAAGAGGGTGTCGCCGCCGAAGAGGGCCGTCAGGGCCGGCGCGTACAGGCACACCGCGCCGGGGGCGTGTCCCGGGGTGTGCAGCACGGTCAGTTCGACGCCCGCGACCGCGAGCACCCAGCCGTCGGCCAGTTCACCGTCGGGCATCCGGTCCGGATGGGTCAGCTTCCACAACGGAAGGTCGTCCGGGTGGAGGAGGATCGGCGCTCCGGTGCGCGCGGCGAGTTCGGGCGCGGCGTCGATGTGGTCGTTGTGGGCGTGGGTGCAGACGATGGCGCGCAGCCTGCGGCCGCCGAGCGCTTCGGCGATGGCTCCGGCGTCGTGGGCGGCGTCGACGACGATCACCTCGTGGTCGTCGCCGATGATCCACACGTTGTTGTCGACGTCCCAGGTACCCCCGTCCAGCGAGAACGTCCCCGAGGTCACCAGGTGCTCGATGCGGGCGGTCATCAGAGGACCACCACCGAGCGCAGGACGTCGCCGCCGTGCATCCGCTCGAAGGCCTTCTCCACCTCGTCCAGCGCGATCGTCTCGGTGACGAAGGCGTCCAGCTCCAGCCGGCCCTGGAGATGGAGATCGATGAGCACGGGGAAGTCGCGGGAGGGCAGGCAGTCGCCGTACCAGGAGGACTTCAGCGCGCCGCCGCGGCCGAAGACGTCCAGCAACGGCAGTTCGAGCTTCATCTCCGGCGTCGGGACACCGACCAGGACGACCGTACCCGCGAGGTCGCGGGCGTAGAAGGCCTGCCTGTAGGTCTCCGGGCGGCCCACCGCGTCGATGACGACGTCGGCGCCGAAGCCGCCGGTCAGTCCGCGGACGGCCTCCACCGCGTCGGACTCCCTGGAGTTCACGGTGTGGGTCGCACCCAGTTTCCTGGCCATGGCCAGCTTCCGGTCGTCGATGTCGACCGCGATGATCTTCGCCGCACCCGCCAGGTGGGCGCCGACGACCGCCGCGTCCCCGACGCCCCCGCAGCCGATGACCGCCACGCTGTCACCGCGTCCGACGTTGCCGGTGTTGAGGGCTGCGCCGATGCCGGCCATCACGCCGCACCCCAGCAGGCCGGCGACCGCCGCCGACGCCGCCCGGTCGACCTTCGTGCACTGCCCCGCCGCCACCAGCGTCTTCTCCGCGAACGCGCCGATGCCCAGCGCCGGGGAGAGCTCGGTGCCGTCGAGCAGGGTCATCCGCTGCTTCGCGTTGTGCGTGTCGAAGCAGTACCAGGGGCGTCCGCGCAGACAGGCCCGGCACTGCCCGCACACCGCGCGCCAGTTCAGGATGACGAAGTCGCCGGGGGCGACATCGGTGACCCCCTCCCCCACCGACTCCACGACACCCGCGGCCTCGTGCCCGAGCAGGAAGGGGAAGTCGTCGTTGATGCCGCCCTCCCGATAGTGCAGATCGGTGTGGCAGACCCCGCACGCCTCGACCTTCACCAGCGCCTCACCCGGGCCGGGATCGGGCACGACGATCGTTTCCAGGCTGACGGGGGCGCCTTTGCCGCGTGCGACGACAGCACGGACCTGGTGAGCCATGACCACTCCTCGACTGGTACGAGACCTGAGTCAGTGTTGCTTAGTGCGGCACACTTTCCCTGTGCCGCAACAAAGCATCGTGGAGCACCGACCGAGGGTCAAGGTCGGGGGCCGCACCGGTGGGGCGCCCCCGGGGGCTGACCGATGCTCACCCCGCTGCGCGCCGACACGCTCCCCCGCGGCGTCGTGCCCAGCTCAAGCTCGATCTGGAACCACGGCTCGGCCGGCATCAAGGGCGGCGGGGTCGTCGCCGTGATCTACCAGAACAAGATGGAGTACGCGGTCGTCGGCGACACCGGCCCCACGAAGATCATCGGCGAGGCCTCGTACGCGCCGGCCAAGGCGCTCGGCATCGATCCGGACCCGGAGAACGGCGGCACCGACTCCGGAGTCACCTACATCCTCTTCAAGAACTCCCAGGTGTCCCCCATCGAGGACGACAGCGCGGCGGTGACCCTCGGCGATCGGCTCGCCCGGACGTTCCTCCGCAACAACTAGCGGGGCGCCCTTGGTCCCATCGGCCTCGGGGGTGGGCCACGCCGAGGCGGTCGCGCCCGTTCGACGGCTCCGGGCCCGGCGGGCCGGAACTGCGCCCGCCGGGCCCGGAGTGGTGCGACACCGACTTCGGTGGCCGCGTCAGCGATCGGCCGGCTCGTACTCGAACCAGTCGAAGTGGACGGAGCCCGAAGCGGCGAACATGCCTATCACCCGGCCGGTGAAGCCTCCGGCGACCTCCGTGGAGAGGTACTTCCCGTCCAGTGAGGCAAGCTCGACGACAGTGCCGTCCGGCTCCTCGATGCCGATCGTGACGGTGTCCGGGCCGGTGCGCGCATCGTCCAGCGCGTGGACGGCGGCCACCTCGATGCGGAGAACCACGGGTCCGGGGGGTGTCGGCCGGGAGGCGACGACGGTGCTCAACGGACCGATACGGGCCCGCACCCGTACTTCGCCGGCCGAGGCCTCGATGTCGTAGTGATGCTGCTCGTCGAGGCGGACGGCCAGGCCTCCGCGGCCGTCCGCGACATCGGCCAGGACCCGCACCCGGCATGACACGTGTTGCTGCCGCCGGCCGACGAACGTCACGTCGGTGTCGTCGAGTGATCCGCCGCGCGCCTGCAGAGTGAGCCAGCCGGGCTTCTCCTTCGTGGTGCACACCTCCGGTGGCCGGTGCCGCAGCGAGATCCAGTGCGGGGCGAGCTCGCTCAGGTCGAAGTCGTCCCGGTCCGGCACGACGGCCTGGGGCCGCAGCGGCCACCGGGGCGCCGGCATCGAGGTCGACAGTTCACCGACGACGGGCCAGCCGTCGACCCAGTCGACCGGCACCAGAAACGTCTCCCGGCCGAGTACGTGCCACCCCGGGGTGCCGCCGCCCGGCCGCACCCCGAGCAGCACCATCCACCACGAGTCGTCGGGCGCCTGCACCAGGTCCGCGTGGCCGGTGTTCTGGACGGGGTGGTCGGTGCCCCGGTGGGTCAGGACCGGATTGGCCGGGCACGGCTCGAACGGGCCCGTGGGGGTGCGACCGCGGGCGATCGAGACGCCGTGGCAGCGTTCGGTGCCGCCTTCGGCGATGAGCAGGTACCAGTAGTCGCCGATCCGGTAGAGGTGCGGTGCTTCCGGGGCCTTGGCGCCGGGGGCGCCTGACCAGAGCCGACGGGACGGGCCGAACGTCTCCCCGGTGTGCGGATCGATGCGGATCTGTCCGACTCCGGCGGTGGTGCACCAGCAGTTGCCGTCCTCGTCCCAGGCGAGGTCGGGGTCGATGCCCCGCACTCCCGGCAGACGGATGGGATCGGACCAGGGACCGGCCGGATCGGTGGCCGTGAACAGCAGATTGCCGTCCCCGCTCACATTGGTGACGATCAGCCAGAAGCGGCCGTCGTGATGGCGGAGGGTGGGGGCGTAGATGCCTCCCGAGGACGGCGAGTCGAGTGGCAGGCGCAGCTGGCTCGGCCGGTCGAGCACGTTCCCGATCTGGACCCAGTGCACCAGGTCCCGGCTGTGGAAGATGGGCACCCCGGGGAAGTACTCGAAGCTGGAACAGGCCAGGTAGTAGTCCTCGCCCGCCCGGCAGACGGACGGGTCGGGATGGAAGCCGGGGATCACCGGATTGTCGATGGTGCTGCCCTTCTCGGGGATGCTCCACACTCTCATCGGGTCCTTTCACTGGTGTGCGCGTGGAGAACCGCCGGCCGAGACGTGCGGGCCAGGCGGTATCCGGTCGGCGTGCTGACGACGACGTCGGCGCCCAGTTGCGCCCGGGCCCTGGAGACGAGGACTCGCAGGGCCTTCCCCGGCCGCTCCGGCAACCCGTCGGGCCACAGTCCCGCCACGAGGCGCCCGGTGCTGCGGCCCGTGCGCAGGTCGGCCGCCAACAGCGCGAGGAGGGCGCGGAGCCGGGGCGCGGTGACCTCCTGTCCGCGACAGGCGACACGCGGCAGCAGGGTCAGGTCGGTGGTCACCCGTGCAGATTAACCAAGGCGCCCCCGCAACCTTCGCCCCGCCGTCCGCCCGAACTCCCCCGGAGGCGAGGGCCGGTGTGTGGTTCCCGGCGGCGACGGCCCGGCCCGTGGGGGTGATGCCCGTCAGCTGCGTGACCAGGAGTGCGGCGGCGGGAACACCGCCGAGCTCGAGGACGCCAACGGGCCGGGAGCCTTTCCGTGATCAGTGAACCCCACCGCTGAGACGACCCTTCACGGGGTGACGGATCGGATGTCGGAGGGGTCATCAGGTGTCGGCGGACGGCCCGTCGGCGTCGACGAGGCTTCCCGCGAGCCAGTGCTCGACGGCGGCCACATGGACCGTCGCGGCGGAGGCGGCCAGCAGAGCGTCATGTGCCCGCAGGGCGCGGAGGATCTCGTCGTGTTCCGCGTGCGCGCGCTCCACGGCGCGCTTGGTCCGGGTCCCCCGCACGATGCGGACCCGCTGGGTGCGGGTGGACAGGACGCGCAACAGCATGGACAGCACGGGGTTGCCGACGGCTTCGACGATGCGCAGGTGGAAGGCGATGTCGTGGGCGACGAACTCGTCGACGGTGACGGCCGCCCGGGACCGTTCGAGGATGGCACCGAGTTCTTCGAGGTCCTGCGAGGTCAGCAGAGTGGCGGCCAGTCCGGTCGCCGGCGGTTCCATCAGCCTGCGCACCTGGAGGAGTTGCAGGGCGGTCCGCCCGTGGGAGACGTCGGCGGCGAAGGACAGCGTCTCGAGCAGGAGGTGCGGCTCCAGGCTGGACACGTAGGTGCCGTCGCCCTGCCGGGTGACCAGGATGCGCATGGCGGTCAGCGCACGGACCGCCTCGCGGAGCGAACTTCGGGACAGGCCGAGCTGGCAGGCGAGAACATCCTCCTTGGGCAGGCGTGAGCCGGGCGCGAGTTCGCCTGCGACGATCATCGCCTTGATGTTCTCCATCGCCTCGTCCGTCAGTGCCACGAGGGTGCCTCTCTGTCCGGGGGACGTGCGAGGGGGCTTCGCACGGACGGCGAGCGGGTCCGCGCGAAGCTCCCGGCTGCCGCTTCTACTCCTGCTTCTCGCCGGAGGCGAAGCGGGAGATGATCAGCGCGACGATGATGATCGCGCCGTTCAGGAACTGGTTCCACAGGGGCGGTACGCCCGCCAGCGTCATGACGTTGACGACCAGTTGGAGGGTCAGCACACCGGTCAGGGCTCCGAACACCGAGCCCTTGCCGCCGTTGAGGCTGACGCCGCCGATGACCGTCGCGGCGAAGACCTGGAAGATCCAGCCGCTGCCCTGGGTGGCGGAGATGGATCCGTAGTGACCGCTGTAGAGGATGCCGGCGAACGCGGCGAGCAGGCTGCCGATGATCAGGACGACCCACACGATCCGGTCGACCCGGATACCGGCGGTCCGGGCGGCCTCCGCGTTGCCGCCGATGGCGTAGAGGGCCCGCCCGTGCCGCAGCCAGGCCAGCGCGCTGCCCCCGGCGGCGAACAACACCGCGCAGATCCAGATGGCGGCCGGGACGCCCAGCCAGGACGCCTTGCCCAGGTAGGTGAAGGAAGGAGGCAGGTCCACGATGGACTGGCCTTCGGAGAGGGCCACCTGGAGCCCGCGCAGCATGGTCAGGCCGCCGAGCGTGACGATGAACCCGTTGAGGCGCAGTCTGAGGATGAGGAAGCCGTTGAAGGCGCCGATCGCCACCCCGACCAGGAGGCAGAGCGGGATCGCCATCCACTGCGGAAACAGCCCCAGGCCGTTGAACCGGCCGCCGCTGGTGGGCAGGACCAGCCATACGGCGATGACGGGCGCCACGCCGATCGTGGACTCCAGGGACAGGTCCATCCGGCCGACGATCAGGATCAGCGCCGTGGCGAGGACGAGCAGGCTCAGCTCGGTGGACTGCTGGGCCACGCCGATGAGGTTGTCGGAGGTGAGGAACGCCGGCGAGACGATGAACCCGATCAGGCCGAGGACGAGGATGGCCGGGACGAGGGACAGTTCACGGAAGCGGCCGAGATCGAGTCCGCGCCGGGTGATGCCCGCGGCGGGCGGCCGGGCCACGTTCGCTGCGGGGTCGGTGACGTCTGAGGTGGCGGACATGACTACCTTCCGTGCTCTTCGGTGTCGTGTTCTTCGGTGTCGTGTTCTTCGGTGTCGGCTGCTGCGGGGGTTCCGGCGACGCCCTCCATGGCGGCGACCATCTGTTCGTCCTTCCAGCCGCGGTCGAACTCCGCGACCACGCGCCCGTGGAACATGACGAGGACCCGGTCGCACGCCCTGAGGTCGTCCAGCTCGTCGGAGACGATCAGCGCCGCCTTTCCGCCCTCGGCGATCCCGCGGATCCGGGCGAGCAGGAACTCCTTGGACTTGACGTCCACTCCGTTGGTGGGCCGGATGGCGACCAGGACGTGGGGGTCGGTGGCGAGGGCGCGGGCCACGACGACCTTCTGCTGGTTGCCGCCGGAGAGCGCGGAGACCGGTGTGCCCGCACCCGGCGTCTTGATGTCGAGATCGCGGATCATGCGCTGGGCGAAGGTCCTGGTGCGGGCCGGCAGGACCGTACCGAACGGTCCGAGCTGGTCGGTGACGGTGAGGGTCGCGTTCTCCGCCACGCTGCGGTTGCCGACGAGGCCCTGGAGATGGCGGTCCTCCGGCACGAGGCCGACGCCCGCGGTGAGGGACGCCGGGACACTGCCGGTACGGATCGTCCGGCCGCCGACCGAGATCCTGCCTCCCTCGGCGCGGTGCAGTCCGGCGATGGCCTCGCCCACCCGGACGTTGCCGCTCGCGGTGGCGCCCGCGAGGCCCACCACCTCGCCGGTACGGACGGAGAGCGACAGGTCACGGCAAGTGCCGGACAGCGTCAGCCCGTTGACGCTCAGGAGCTCCTCGGAGCCGGCCCGGGAGGCCGTGCCCGGGTCGTCGGCACTCGTCGTGCCTGCGGACTCGCCGGTCATGGCCTCGACCAGCTCGTGCTTGCCGAGTCCGGCCACCGGCGCGGTGCGGATGTGCGCCGCGTCGCGGTAGACGGTGACCGTGGTGCACAGGTCGTAGACCTCTTGCAGATGGTGGGAGATGAAGAGGAAGGCGACACCCTGCCGCTGGAGGTCGCGGAGCTTGTCGAAGAGCCGGTCGATCCCGCGGCCGTCCAGCTTGGCGGTCGGCTCGTCCAGGATGATGAACCGGGCGCCGAAGGACAGGGCCCGGGCGATCTCGACGAACTGCCGCTGCTCGACGGTGAGGTCCCTGGCCCGGGCCGTGGGGTCGACGTCCACTCCGTACTCGCCGAGCAGTTGCCCGGCGCGCTGCCGCAGGTCCTTCCAGCGGATCGGGCGCAGCGCGACGGCGCTCTGCCGGTTGAGGAAGAGGTTCTCGGCGACGGTCAGCTCGGCGATGATCGTGGACCGCTGGTAGACGCAGGCCACCCTGGACCGCCAGGTGTCGATGTCGCCGAAGGCGGGCGCCGGTTCGCCGGAGAAGTGCAGGGTGCCCGTGTCGGGCTGCTGAAGCCCGGTGAGGATGGACACGAGCGTCGACTTTCCGGCTCCGTTGCGACCGACCAGGGCGTGCGACTCGCCCTCGGCGATGGTGATACGGGCGTCACGCAGCGCGACGGTGGCGCCGAACCGTTTGCTGATCCCGGTCGCCTCGGCCACCGGGGCGCGGCGCACGGTGCCTGTCGCCGGGGCGGTCGCGGAGTCCGCCATGGTGAATACCGTCCTTCTGGTCCGGATACGGAGGTGGGGCGAGATGGCGAGTCGGCGGGACGGGCGGAGGACCGGAGCGTGCCCGGTCCCTCCACGTGCCGGCCGTCGGCCGGTCACTTGCCGACGGTGTTGCCCCACAGGGTCTTGTCCCCGACGTTGTCCTTGGTCACCAGCGGCGCGGGCAGCTGGTCCTCGAGACCGTTGGGGATCTCGATGATCGTGGAGTCGTGGTCGGTCTTCCCCGCCTTGAAGGTCTTGCCGTCGGCCGCGGCCTGGGCGTAGTAGAGGGCGTACTTGGCGTAGAGGTCGGCGGGCTGGGAGACGGTCGCGTCGATCTGGCCCTTGCGGATCGCGTCGAACTCCTGCGGGATGCCGTCGTTGGAGATGATCGAGATGTGCCCCTTCTCGCCCGGCGGCTTGAGCAGGCCCTTCTGCTCCAGCAGGGCCAGGGTCGGCTGGAGGAAGACACCGCCCGCCTGCATGTAGATGCCGTTCAGGTCGGGGTGCTGGGCCAGCAGGCTCTGGAGCTTCGCGGAGGCCACGTCGCCCTTCCAGTCGGTGGGCAGCTCGAACACCTTGATCTTCGGGAACTTCTCCTTCATGCAGGCCGCGAAGGCCTCGGAGCGGTCGCGTCCGTTGATGGAGTCCAGTGCGCCCTGGAGTTCGGCGACCTTGCCCGTGCCGCCGAGCTGCTTGCCCAGGAACTCGCAGGCCTTGGTGCCGTACGCCTTGTTGTCGGCGCGTACGACCATGTAGACGTCGCCCTTGTCGGGGCGGGTGTCGACACTGACCACAGGGATCTTCTTCGAGGCGAGGGTGTCGAGGGTGGAGGCGATGGCGCCGGTGTCCTGGGGTGCCATGACGACCGCCTTGGCGCCCGTGTTCTCGAACACCTGCACGTTGGCGACCAGCTTGGTGACGTCGTTCTGCGAGTTGCTCAGCGGAAGCGCGTGGACGCCGTCGGCCTTGACGTCCTTCTTCAGGTAGTCGGCGTAGGAGTTCCAGAAGTCCGAGTCGGAGCGCGGCAGGTCTATGCCGATGGCGGGCTTGTCCCCGCTTCCCGAACCACCCGAGGTGCCGCTCTCACGGTTGCATGCGGTGACGAGGGCGAGAGCCACGAGGACGGTGCCGGCGGCTGCGGCGGCGGAGCGTGTGCGAGCGAGCTTCATGGCCGTGTGTTTCTCCTTAGCCAGGGCAGGGCGGTGCGCGGAGGTGGCAGAGACGTCCGGGCCCGGTGGGCGGGACGGGGACTCGAACCGTGAGGGTGGCCGCTGCCAAGGGCGTGCGCGGACCGTGCCGGCGGGGACGGGATGAGGTGGGACGAGGGGCCGGGAAAGCGGAGTTGAACAGCCAGGAGGAGACAGCGAAGCAGATTCCTCCGATGTATCCGGGACGACGTGGACGTTACGACGGCGTTGCCGACGTTGACAAGAGTCCGTCCGCCAACGATTTCCGCGACCTCGCCCCGCCTGCGGCCACGAGTCGGCCCGACCGCTTCTACGGCAGCTGACGAAGCGGTGCTGAACTGCGCTTATCCTCCGTCATCCGTGCGGGACGCGACAGGCGCCGAAGTTCACGATCCGGCATGGTCCCGGTCCCGGAGACGACGCCCGGGGCGTTGCGGGCGCCCATCGTCACCTCTTTCCCGTCGCGCCCGACACCACGGAACGGAGGGCCCGTCGCCTCCGACCCGAACGGGTCGCGCTTCCGCCGCGTACCGCGCGCGACGGCGATTCGTCCGATGGGCCGCGTCCGGGCCAGACGACTGCCCTGATGAATGCGGACATGTCGCCGCGATCTTCCAGGCGGCACGCCGGGGCACGTTGAATACATCCGAGGAATGCATTGCTCCGGCGCTAGTCCACCTTTACAGTCAGCGAGTCGCTATTCCTCCGATGAATGCGGATCGAGCCCAGACCGTGCGTGTGGTCCGGCCAGAACACGCGCAGAGAGAGCGGCACGCATCGCCCTGCGGCTCTCGCCGTACGGGGAGCGCACCAGCGAACGAAGCACCCATGGCTAGGGAGTTGTTCAGTGAAACTGCTACGCGTCGGGCCCCCGGGAAGGGAGCGGCCCGCGGTCCGCGTCGACGACGGCCGGCTGCTGGACCTGACCTCCGTGACCCCCGAGATCGACGGCACCTTCCTCTCCTCGGACGGTGTCGGCCGGGCGCGCGCCGCGGTCGAGGCCGGCGGGCTGCCCGGGCTCGACGCGGAAGGTCTGCGGGTCGGGGCACCCGTCGCCCGGCCGGGAAAGATCGTCTGCGTGGTTCTGAACTACCGTGACCACGCCGCCGAGACCGGGGCCGCGATCCCGGCCCGGTATCTCGTGTCGTACCTGAGCCGGTACATGGTTCCGGAACCGGGTGACGTGATCAACACCGGCACGCCCACGGGCGTGGCCCTCGGCCTGCCCGGCACTCCCTTCCTCCGTCCCGGCGACACCGTCGAACTCGAGATCGACGGGCTCGGCGGCCGGCGGCAGACCTTCGGTCAAGCGTGAAAGGCACCCCCTTGTCTGCAAACCCCGCCCGGGTCATCTCGGTCGACACCCATGACATCCGCTTCCCGACCTCCCGGGAACTGGACGGCTCCGACGCGATGAACCCGGACCCCGACTACTCGGCCGCCTACGTGGTGATCCGCACCGACGCCGGCGACGGGCTCGAAGGCCATGGCTTCACCTTCACCATCGGGCGCGGCAACGACGTCCAGGTCGCGGCGATCGGCGCCCTGCGCCCGCATCTCCTGGGCCGCTCGGTCGAGGAGCTGTGCGCGGATCCGGGTTCGCTCAACCGCGATCTGATCGGCGACAGCCAGCTGCGCTGGCTCGGCCCCGAGAAGGGCGTCATGCACATGGCCATCGGGGCCGTGGTGAACGCCGTGTGGGACCTCACCGCCAAGCGCGCGGGACGGCCGCTGTGGCGCCTGCTCGCCCATGCCGACCCCGAGTGGCTGGTCTCCCAGGTCGACTTCCGTTACATCGCCGACGCCCTCACCCCCGAGGACGCCCTCGCCCTGCTGCGGGACGGGCGTGACGGGATCGCCGAGCGCGAGGCGGAGCTGCTGGAGCGCGGCTACCCCGGCTACACCACCTCACCGGGCTGGCTCGGCTACTCCGACGAGAAGCTGACCCGGCTCGCCAAGGAGGCGGTCGCCGAGGGCTTCACCCAGATCAAGCTGAAGGTCGGCGCCGACCTCGCCGACGACGTCCGGCGGCTGCGCACCGCCCGCGCCGCCGTCGGCGACGGCATCCGCATCGCCATCGACGCCAACCAGCGCTGGAACATCGGTGAGGGGATCGAGTGGGTCCGGGCCCTCGCGGAGTTCGACCCGTACTGGATCGAGGAGCCCACCAGCCCGGACGACATCCTCGGTCACGCGGCCGTCCGTGCGGGCGTCGCGCCGGTGAAGGTCGCCACCGGCGAACACGTGCAGAACCGCATCGTCTTCAAGCAGCTGCTCCAGGCCGGCGCCCTCGACGTCCTCCAGATCGACGCGGCCCGGGTCGGCGGCGTCAACGAGAACCTCGCGATCCTGCTGCTGGCCGCGAAGTTCGGGGTACCGGTGTGCCCGCACGCGGGCGGGGTGGGCCTGTGCGAACTCGTGCAGCACCTGTCGATGTTCGACTACCTGGCCCTGTCCGGCACCACCGAGAACCGGGTCATCGAGTACGTCGACCACCTGCACGAGCACTTCACCGCGCCGGTGGTCATGCGCGACGGCCACTACACCGCCCCGCTGACCCCCGGCTTCTCCGCCGCCATGCACCCCGGGTCCCTCGCCGAATACCGCTACCCGGACGGCACGTTCTGGGCCGCCGACCTCGCCGACCGGGAGTAGGCCGCCACGCGCGGCGGTGGAAGGGGCGTGCGCCGAACGGAATCGGGCGGAGTGCGTGACGGTGGATCGCGGGGCAACCGGAAAGGCGGCGGTCGCACCCCGCATCATGCCGGGCGCCGGCGCCCGGCGTCGTCGGGAGCGCCTTCCCGTCCGTTGCCCGGGGCGGCCGGCCGCCCCGGTTGTCCCTGCTCCCCCGGGCCCGGCCGACGTGTCATCGTCCGCCGGCCGCGGCCGTGACCGTCGCCGGGTCGACGCCGGTCAGTTCCACGATGCGGTGCGGCGGCACGCCGAAGGCCAGTGCCCGCCCGATCAGATCGTCCCTGCCGTCGGCGCAGTGGCGGTAGGCGAGCAGTTCCTCCTCGACCGGGGCGTGCGCCGGCGGCGCCATGTGCTGCCGCACTCGGCTGAGTTCCTCCTCGCTCAGCGGGACCGGCAGCCGCTCCGCCCCCTCGGGAACGACGCCCCTCTCCTCCGGCGGCACCATGCGCAGCCGGGGGGACGTCGCCGTGCTCCCCTGAGCGTCCAGCCAGGCGCGGACCGCCGGAGTGTCCATGCAGGCGAGGTCACCGACGGCGGCCGGCGCCACGCCGAGCGCCGTGGCGCCGTCGTCCAGCAGAAACAGGTAAGCCTCGTCGGTCATTCTCGGCTCCTTCTCGACAGGGAGATCCGGCCACCACGGTGCGGGGCCGGTCGATCTCCCTCTACCCCGCCGATCCCGGATTACCGTCGGACCGCCCGGCGACGTCACCGCGACACCGCGTTCTCATGTGCCGGCCCCCCGGGCCGCCGTACGGTGGACGACCAGGCTCTCCACCTCGTACGACAACTCGGTGGTGTCGGCGTCGGGAGGCGGGTGGTAACGGCCCGCGCACACGGAGAGGTTGACGATGAGGTAGGCGTGCCATGAGGACCCGACGCCTCGCCCGTCGGCGAAGACCCGCTCGCCGTTCAGCGACCAGACCACGCTGCGCCTGCCGAACGTCACGCTCAGATCGATGACGCCACCGGGCCGGACGGCTTCGTCGCGCACGTAACTGTGGCCGTCGCGTACGTGGTTGCTCAGTTCGAGGAGGTCGGGGTTGTCCGGGTGGTACTCGAACACGTCCACCTCGTTGCCTCCGTCCCGCCAGGTCCAGATCGCGGGCCAGGAACCCGGTCCGGTGGGCAGCCGCACTCGGGTGTCCAGGCGGTCTCCGGTGCGGACCATGAAGCCCTCGGCGCTCTCCTCGGTGGTCAACAGGCCCGCGTCCCACAGTCCGTCGGTTCTGCGTGTGGCGCGGAACGTGCCGGTGCGGGAGTACGAGGGGTCGTCGGTGAGGTGGTCCAGTTTGTTGTCGCCGGGGTTGGTGGGGCCACCGTCGGGATAGGCCCAGGACCGCCCCGCCACCCACTGGCGGTCCGAGGCGAAATCAGCTGTGAAGACGACTGTGCTCACCCGCGGGCTCCCTCTGTCGCCGGGCACGGCATCACATGCCCGATTTCTCCCCAGGGACGCCTCGGCCATGCGGTGCCCGGAAGGGCGCGACCCGCGATTCACCCGTTCGGCGTAAGGAAGGCCGGGGCGCGGGGTCCGGCGGCGTCCGCGTCGGGCCCGGCCTCCGCGCAGTACGTCCGCATGCGCATGTCCGGCGAAGGGCCCACGCTGTTCACATGGCCCTCGCGCACCCCGTCGTGATCTATCCACCCGCCGCGGACGGCGGACGGCGGGTGCGCGCCGGCGATCACTTCCTGGGAATGGCGTACGGGCTGCTGGACATCGCCGAGTTCCTCCGGGAGGCCGGGATCGAGGACGCCGACGAGACCTACGTCGAGTCGTCCGCGCTGATCGAGTGGCGGGGCGGCGGACCGAGGGCATGGGAGGCCGGACCGGACCGCCGGTGAGTTCGGCGGGCCTCACTTCTGCGGGTCGTGGCCCCAGTTCATGAGGGAGTAGCGCCAGCGGGTCTCGGTGATGTCGCCACCGGGACGCTGTTCCACGTGCCGATGGACGTACCCGACGACCTTGCGCATGTGAGCGAGGTCGTCGCCGGTGAGATCCGCCTTCTTCGTGTGCAGCAGCCCGATGATGCGCCGCCCTGAGGCGTGTCCGACGCTCTCGCCGCCGTCGCTCTGCCCGACACTCCTCGACTCGTCGGTGGCCAGCCATGTCTCCAGTTGGCCGGCGGTCATGTTGACCGCCTCGTGGAACGCGTCGACCGTCTCGTCCCGGTCGGCGTCCGGCTGCTTCCGCGCCATCAGGACCGGTCGCCCTTCTTGCGCAGGGCGCCGGGCTTGTGCACGGCGGAACGGCCGGACTTGTCGCTCTCCACCTCGTACTGCGGCTCCTCCCCGGAGGCCTGGACCGTGCGTCCGGCCGCTTCCGTACGGTCGGTGATCTTCTTCTTCACCTTCCCGGTCACGTTCTGGCCGTGGCTCTTCCACGAGACCTTGTCACCCTTGCTCAGGTCGTCCTTCTTCGGCATGACGTTCTCCCCGGACGATCAGCCCACTCGCATGCGCGGGCACGAGTGGATCAGACATACCTTCCAGACTCGCGCCGTCGGCTCGTTCACGCATCCTCTGACCGGGCCGCGGTGCATCCGTGCCCCCGGTCCACAGCGAAGAGGGTGGGACGGTACTCAGCCCGCGGACGGAGGAATGCAACGTGACGGCAGCCGAACGGTCCTCGGACGTGGTGGTGGTCGGAGCAGGCGTCGCGGGCCTCGCCTGCGCTCAGGACCTGCTGGCGGCGGGCGTCCGCGTCAAGGTCCTGGAGGCCTCCGACGGTGTCGGTGGCCGGATGCGCTCCGACCGCGTGCACGGCTTCGTGGTCGACCGCGGCTTCCAGGTGTTCAACACGTCCTACCCACAGGTCCGGCGGCGCCTGGCCCTGCGCGGGCTGGGGCTGCGTCCCTTCACCCGGGGCGTACTCGTCCACACCGAGGCCGGCAGGCGCCGCCTGACCGCCCCCGGCGCACGTCCGTCGACGCTCCGCGACCTCGTGTCAGGACGTCTCGCGGGACCGCGCGACCTGGCGGCGCTGGGTGCCCTCGCGGCCTCGGACGTGCTGACCCCGCCCCGAAGGCTCAAGGGGCGGCCGGATCGCAGCACCCGGACGGCGCTCGCCGGGGCCGGATTCACCGATGCGTTCGTCGAGCGCTTCTTCCGTCCCTTCCTGTCCGGGGTGTTCCTGGAGGACCGGCTGGAGACGTCCTCCCGGATGTTCCACCTGGTGTGGCGCAGCATGCTGCGCGGCACCCTGACCCTGCCCGCGGAAGGCATCGGTGCCGTGCCGCTCGCGCTGGCGTCCGCGCTCCCGGAGGGCACCGTGCGGCTGGAGACGCCGGTGGAGCGTCTGACGCAGGACGGTGTGGAGACCGCGGCCCGCGCGGTCGTCCCGGCGCGCGCCGTGGTGGTGGCCACCGGCCCCGGGCCTGCTGTCACCCTGCTGCCCGGCCTCGCCGTGCCGGCCTACCGCGTCGTGACGACCTACTACCACGCCACGTCGCGCTCCCCACTGGACGAGCCCACCCTGCTGGTCGACACCGGGCGCCGCTTCCTCAACACGTGCGTACTGAGCGAGGTCGCCGCCTCCTGTGCGCCACCCGGCCGCGCGCTCGTCGCCACCTCGGTGCTCGGCGCCGGCACCGGGGACCGGGAGCACGCGCTGCGAGCGGCGCTGAGCGAGGTCTACGGCACCGATGCCGACCGCTGGGATCTGCTGACCGTGCGTACGGTGCCCGACGCGTTGCCCGAGATGGCGCCCCCTCAGGAGCTCAGCCGCACGACCCGCGTGGCCCCGGGCCGGTACGTGTGCGGTGACCACCGGGCCACCGGCTCGGTCCAGGGAGCGATGGCCTCGGGTGCCCGCGCCGCCCGGGAGGTGCTGCGCGACCTGGGACGGTAGCCGCGTGCCGGCTCCTGGCGGCCGGCGCGCGACGGGACGGTGCGGGGTTTCGGGTCCGCTGTGCGCAGGCCGGTCACCACGGCGCCGGTCTGTCGGCTAATGACTGGCGGTGATCCCGGTGAGGATGAGGTCGATGCCGGCGAGGAACTCCTCCCGGTCGTCGTGGTCGCGCAGTTGGGCCGCGACGTTCCGGGTGAACGCGTACTCGTCGGGATCGAGCTCCGCCCACGCGGCCGAGGTGGTGTCGAGGAACTCGGTCCGGCTCGTGTCCGGCCGGTGTGCGCGGGCGTTGGCCGCGTTCTGTCCGCCCACGCCGAGGATGTAGTTCAGCAGCGCGCACGCGGCGGTGAACTGGGCCGCGTGGGGTACGCCGAGCGCCTGGACCTGGCGCCCGAGGTGTTCGAAGACCCGCAGCAGCGGTGACTGCGCGGGGGCCCGGGCGAGTTGCGTGCCGATCCAGGGGTGGGCGTCCATCGCGTCGAACACGCCGAGTGCGAGGGCACGGATCGCCTCCTGGGGCGTCGCGCCCGCGGTGCCGTCGGACAGGGCGCCGGCGACGACGACGTCGGCGGCGGCGCTGAGGAGCTCGTCCTTGCCCGTGACATGCCAGTAGATCGCGCCGGGCCCGGTGGCGAGGCGCTCGGACAGCGCGCGGAAGGTGAGTCCGCCCTCGCCCGCCGTGTCGAGAAGCGCGATCGCCGCCTCGACGATGCGCTCCCGGGAGAGCGGTTCCTCTCGTCGCTCGGCACGACGCGTCCTGGATGCCATGCGCACATCCTGGCACAGCCCTGGAACCCCGTTCCAGCTTGACATCTCTGGAACGGCGCTCCAGTCTGACTCTGGAACAGCATTCCAGAGACGTCCGCCGGCTGCCCGGCCGCCAGGCGTTCGACCCGCAAGGAGCCAGCATGAGCACTGACGTCACGATCATCGGCGCCGGCCTCGGCGGACTGACCCTCGCCCGTGTCCTCCAGGTACACGGCATCCCGGCGACGGTCCACGAGGCGGAGCCCTCACCGACCGCCCGCTCCCAGGGCGGCATGCTCGACATCCACGAGCACAACGGGCAGCTCGCCCTCAAGGCCGCCGGCCTGTTCGACGAGTTCCTCGACCTCGTCCACGAAGGCGGTGAAGCGTCGCGCGTGCTCGACAAGGACGCGACCGTGCTCCTGGACGAGCCCGACGACGGCACCGGCACACGTCCTGAGGTCCACCGCGGCGACCTGCGCCGCATGCTGCTCGACTCGCTGCCGGCCGGCACCGTCGACTGGGGGCACAAAGCCACCGCGGTCCGTCCGCTGGGCGAGGGCCGACACGAGGTGACGTTCGCGGACGGGGCCACCGTGCGGACCGGACTCCTGGTCGGCGCGGACGGGGCGTGGTCGCGGGTCCGTCCGCTGCTGTCGGACGCCAGGAACGAGTACGTCGGCAGGTCCTTCGTCGAGACGTACCTGTTCGACGTCGACACCCGCCACCCGGCCTGCGCCCGGACGGTCGGCGGCGGCTCGCTCTCCGCTCTCGCCCCCGGGAAGGGGATCCTCGCCCATCGCGAGCCCGGCGGCGTCCTGCACACCTATGTGGCGCTCGACAAGCCGCAGGAGTGGTTCGGCGCCATCGACTTCACCGACGCGGGCGCGGTCAGGGCACGGATCGCCGCGGAGTTCGACGACTGGGCCCCGGCGCTGAGGGCGTTGATCACGGACGGTGAGACCGCACCGGTGCTGCGGACCGTCCACTCACTGCCGGCCGGACACCGGTGGGATCGCGTGCCCGGGGTGACGTTGCTCGGCGACGCCGCCCATCTGATGCCACCGTCCGGCGAGGGTGCCAACCTCGCCCTGTACGACGGCGCCGAGCTCGGCGAGGCCGTCGCCGCGCACCCGGACGACCTCGAGGCCGCGCTCACCGCGTACGAGCAAGCACTTTTCCCACGGAGCGCCGCTGCCGCCGCCGAAGCTGCCCACGTCCACCGGCTGTGCTTCGACGCCGACGCCCCGCACAGCCTCGTCCGCTTCTTCACCGATCACGAGCAGCCCGGGTGAACGACCGGCGGCCGACGTGATCCCGTGCCCGCCCGGCACTTCGCCGCCTCCCCCCTCGCCCCGCCCCCGGACGGACGACCGTCACCGCACCGTGGGGACCGTCCCACCCTCGACGTGGGTCACCTCGACGCCCGGCAGACCCGTGACCCAGCGTGCGGCGATGTCCGCGAGCCGCTCCGCGCCGAGGGACGTGTGTCCCAACCCGATGACGTACTGCCCACTCGTGGGCCCGTCCGCGGACGCCGCCGCCGACGTGGGGGCCAGGGATCGCGGCCAGGCGTGCGCGTCGCCGGCCCCCGCCTCCTGCAACGCCCGGAGCAGCGCACGCATCCGTCCGCGTACGCGCCCGTTCAGCTCGTCGAAGTCCTCCCCCCGGCGGGGCAGGACCGTCACCACGGCCCATGCGGCGTGCCGACGGTGCAGGGGCGGCGGGGACAGCAGCCCGGGCCACGGATCCGTACCGGACTCCGCCGCGGCCTCCACTGTTTCCCAGGCCAGGTAGAGCTCCTTGCTCAGCAGGTCCCGGCCGTTCGGGCCGAGCTGTTCGGTACAGGAACGCACGGGTGCGCTGGGCGTCAGTACGGTCAGGGCCTCATGCGTTTCGTGCCCGCCCCCGGTGAGGGCGACGGGCTCGCGCCAGTCCCACGCGGCCCAGGTGCCGAAGAACCGCCGCAGCAGATCACCGGAGTCCGCGAGGTCGGGCGACTGCCGGACCGTGCGGGCCGCGAGCACCGCCCATGCCACGCCGGGCAGGCCACCGAACGGTGCCGAGTCCAGGCCACGGGCCCGCGCCCAGGCCTTCACGCCTCGCGCCAGCACCGTGAACCGCGATGCCCCAGCCGGGCCCACGGCCCGGGCGCTCACAGCCGCCAGTACCGCGTCCGCGTCGGACACCGAGCTCAGCGCGACAGCCGCGGCCTCACCCAGCTCCGCCCGCCGGGCGACCGCGTCCTTCGTGGGGACCGCTCCCGTGGCCACGACCACCAGGTCCACGTCGAGCCCTTCGACGTGGAACCGCAGCCCCGGCACGCGCGCGCCGACGACCTCCCGCATCCGCTCGGCGTCCGGCAGCGCGGCCGTGACCCGCTCCCGCACGGCCGCGAGGTCCACGGCGCCGGGCAGCGCCGCAACGGCGTCCACGTCGGATCCGGCGAGCGCGCAGCCCATGCGCCGCGACCCCGCGAGGTGGACGACGCCCCCGCCGAGCGCGTCCGTCAGCCGCCGCACGACCCGCTCGGCCGCCGCGTCGTCCGTGGCGGGCAGGACGGCCGCGGCGGCCGAGGGCGCGGCCCAGTCCTCCCGGCCCCGGTCGGGCCGTCCCGTGGCGGGCTCGGGAAGCCACCGCAGCTCGCCGGTGCCGAGGGCGACCGTGGCCCGCGGCCGCATCGGTTCGTCGCCGCGCCGGGACAGCAGGACCAGCTCGCCGACCCACACGCTCATCGGGGAGAGCCGCGCCGCGCAGTCGACGCCGACGGCGTGCGGGTCGGCGGCCCGGCCGAGGCTCAGGTGCGGGGTGAATCCGTCGTGGTGTCCGCGGCAGCGGGGGAAGCGCCGTACGAGCGCCTGCCACAGCTCCGCCCACGGCGTCTCGTCGTCGGCCGCGGGGTCCAGCCACACCGTGGCGTCCTGCCGGTGGCCGAAGGTGTGCAGCCCCTCCAGCCGTGCCGTGAACGGCGCGACCTGGGCGGCCGCCGTGGCGAGCAGCGGGGCCGCCCGCTCGAAGTCCGACTCGGGGACGAACCCGAACAGCACGTTGACGTGCGGCGGCCAGCGCCGGATCTGCACGTCGTGGTCCCGGCGCACCTCCTGGAGCGCCGGCCACAGTTCGCGCGGCGGGACCCACGCCAGTGCCGTACGAGCCGTCGGCGCGACGTCGAGCACGTCGACGGACGGGCCGGTGCCGCAGTTCAGGTCGGCGACGACCCCGTAGTGGTCGGAGACGTACAGCCCCTGAGGGGTGGGCGTGGTGCCGAGCAGTGCCGCCCCGGTCACCCGCGCGCCGCCGGCGGGGCGGACGAACACCCGGTCGAGACGGGAGGCGCGGCCCGACAGGGAGGCGACGGCGGCCAGTGGATTGACGCCGGGGTCGAAGGTGGGCGAGTCGTCGTGCGGCCCGTGCGTCTCGGTCCAGGCGTCGAGCATGCCGAGGGTGCGCGCAGGGCCCGGGCCTCCGTCGTTGAAGTCGCCTACGAGGGCCAGGCTGCCCTCGACTCCCGCCAACCCCTCTGCCAGCCGGGCGAGTTCGGCGCCGCGTCGGGTCGGCCCGTCCTCGGAGTGGTCGCTCGTCAGATGCGTGGCGGCCACGGTCAGGGGTCCGGAAGCGGTGTCGACGACGACGGCGGTGACGGCCTTGTGACGGCCGAGGACGTGCAGAGCCGCCTCCCGCACCGGGAGCCGGCTGAGCAGGAGGAGACCGCAGTCGTCGACGTCCTTGCCGTAGGGGTCGGTGCCGACGGTGTAGTGGGCCTGTACCCACGGCGCGGCCAGCAGCATGGCCAGCAGCCCCGCCTCGACCTCCTGGAGGGCGATGACGTCCGCGTCGGCGTGCTCGAGCGCCGCCAGCAGCAGCGGGCGGCGCAGGGCGGTGTCGATGCGGTGGCTGTCGTAGCGGTCCCAGAGCGTGTTCCAGGTCAGCACCCGTGTCCGGTCCCGCCCCGGTTCCCCCGGGGTGGGCTGCGCGGGGGTCCACCGCCGGGTGGAGGCGTCCCAGGCATGTGGCGTGCGCGCGGTGAAGAAGGGCGCACGCAGCCGCCGTGCCTCGCGCACCCGGCCGGCGCCGGACGCGTCGATGCGGTCGACGCCCGTGGCACGGTCCCACACCACCTCGCCGTCCGCCTCCACGAACAGCACCCGGTGCCACGGGATCTCGCCGCCCGGCACGAACGTCGGCAGCGGCACCCGCTTGGGCTCGGCGCCGCGCTGGTTGATGCCGAGCACGAACCGCGCGGGGTCGAAACGCGGGTCCCAGCGCACCCGGTGATAGATCTCGTCGCTGGTGCGCATCAGGTGTCCTCCCCGTCCGGTGAGCCGTCCAGTGAGCCGTCGCGGTCCTGCACGGTCCCGTCCGCGCCCACGTACCAGGTGCGGTGCGCCTGGCCGGGATACGGCGGCACGAAGCGGCGCAGCTGCCCGGTCAGCACGTCCGCCGGCACCGGATGCGCACGCCCGGCGTTGCGTCGCACCAGCTCGTCCTCGTCGGTGAGCAGCACGGCGTGCGTGACCAGCGCGTCCCGCCGGCCCGCCACGGCGTGCACCAGGGTCCGCTGGTGCGGGTTGAGCGACGTGGCGTCCCACACCACCGTGCCACCGGCCCCGAGCGCCTCGTCCAACCGCTGCAGGCCTTCCCGCAGCACCTCCCCGTTGGCCTTCTGATCCGCCCGCGAGCCGCGCGCCGCCCGCAGTCCGTCCAGCGAGACGCATGACGTAACGCCCGCCGACCGGGCCGCGAAGGCGCTCTTGCCGCTGCCGGACGGCCCCACGAGATGAACCAGCCGGGGGAAGTCCCCGCCCCGCCACCGCCACGTCGCCGCGACGGCCTCCTCCACCGTGGCGACCCGCCCCCGCGCGTACATCTCGCGCGCCTCCGCCCAGCAGCGGTCCGCCGCCTCGCCGCCGACCCCGTCCCTCGCCAGCGTCTCGCGCAGCCCGGCCCTCAGCGGCCGGAGCGGCGCCTCACCGAGCAGTCCGGCCTCCTCCGCGTGCAGGGCGGACCACTCCACCTGCTCCCGCGCCCGCTGCTCCCTCGCGACCGCTGCCGCGACGGCGTGCAGCACCCCGAGTTCGGCCGCGAACGACATCCGTACGAGCCCGGTCCGCCGCTCCGCGTCCGGGTACGGCCGGTGCAGCGCGGCGTGCAGTCCCACCAGGTCGGCGACCCGCCTCGCGAGCGGCACCCCCAGGGGTCCGGCGGCCCGGCTCATCAGCCATGCCCGTCGCGTGCGGTGCAGCAGCGCGGCGAGCACCCCCGCGAGGCGCGCGTCCCCGCGTACCCCGAGCGCGTCCAGCCGTACGCCGGCCTCGGCGGCCGCTTCCGCGTCCGCGTCTTCGTCCGCCGCCCCCACGTGCCCGGCCAGGACTGTCGCGTCCGCCGCCGCCCCGGACCGCACCGCCCACAGCGCGGCGGCCGGGCCGAGCCCGTTCGCCACGACGGTCGTGTGCATCCAGTGCGTCCCCGTCGTCACATGTCCGGGCCGCACCCACTTGGCGATCCGCCCGGCGAAGTCCTCCCGCGCGAAGCCCTCGACGGTGCGTACGACGTACCCCTCCTGCCGCCCGGTCTCCACCCGCAGCCGCCGCAGTACCCGCTCGTCGTACGTCCCCCGCCACAACACGGGCGGCGCCGGCACGCCCAGCCCCCGCAGGAACCGCACGGTCTCGTCCCAGCCCAGACACCGGTCGTGGTCGTCCCACACGGAGAACCCGTAGAAGTAGCCTTCCAGGCCGTCGTACGGGATCGAGTGCCGTGCGTACACGTTCTCCCCGCACACGCGCCATCCCTGGGGAATCCGCGCCCCCACCCGCCCCTGCAGCGCCTTGACCCAGGCGCGTGACGGATGGTGCGCGGAATCCACGGACCGCGCGTGCAGTCCGTCCGGGTACAGCGTCGTGTTCTCGCCGTCGAGTTTCTCGGTGACGACCACCTCCCGCCCGGCGAACCCGCCCAGCCCGGCGGTCCGCACATCATCCGCGGACGTGCCCGGTGACCAGGGCAGATGGGGGGTCCTGGGATAGGGGGTAGGCATGCGGGCCACTATAGGAGCGCGGAAACGGCGGCTCCATCGGATTACCGGCGGCCCCGGGTCCGGGAGGTCAGGCCGCCGCGGTCGCCTCGGCCAGTTTCTGGAACTCGCCGAGATCGTAGTTGGCGAGTGCCGAGTCCAGGTTGGTGAGCGCGCCGAGCCGTTCGACGAACCCCTTGGGGTCGTATTCGATCTGCAGGGTCACCCGGCTCGTCGTGTCGTTCAGCCGGTGGAAGGTGACCACACCGGCGTGCTCGACCCCCTCCACGGTGTGCCAGGCGATGCGGTCCTCCGGGACGACCTCGGTGAGCTCGGCGACGAAGTTCTTGTCGGCGCCCGGCAGTTGCAGCTGCCAGGCGAAGCGGCGGCCGTCCAGCCTCTCCACGAGTCGTACGTGACTCAGGAAGGCCGGCCATCGGGTCACATCGCTCCAGAGCGCCCACGCGACGCTGACGGGGGCTTCGACGTCGACGGTTTCCACCAGTGACGCGGACATGGGGTACCTCTCTCCAGGTCGAACGGTTTCGGGACTGGCCCGACGGTCAGGTCCGAAGCGGATACCCACGCACAGACGGCCCACACGGCCGGCCGGGCCGCCGGACAGCGGCACATGCCGGCAGGCGGGGGCCGGCTCTCACAGTCCGAACAACCCTGCCGCGTTGTCGTGGCACACCGCCCGCAGCCAGTCCTCCCCGAGCTCCAGCCGTTGCAGGGCGAAGAGCTGGTGCACATACGGGTAGGGGATGTTGGGGAAGTCGGAGCCGAGCAGGATGCGGTCGCCGAGCCCGGCCAGCCGGGGCAGGGCCCCGCGGGGGAACGGCATGAGCCCCTCGGTGAAGTCGGTGAACGCCATCGTCGTGTCCAGCCGGACCTCCCCGTACCGCTCGGCCAGGCCCAGGAACTCCTCGTACTCGGGCATCCCCAGGTGCGCGACGATCAGCCGCAGCCGGGGGTGGCCGGCCAGTACCCGCGCGATCGGCGCGGGTCCGGTGTGCTTGCCGGGCGCGGGCCCGGAGCCGCAGTGGATCACGACGGGGATGCCTGCCTCGGCCAGCAACCCCCATGCCGGCCGGAGGAGTTCGTCGGCCGGGTCGTAAGCCCCCACCTGCACATGCGCCTTGAAGACACGCGCGCCCGCCTCTACGGCCTCGCGGACATACGCCTCCACGCCCGGCTCGGGGTAGAGGGTGGCGGTGTGCAGACAGTCGGGGGTGCGGTGCGCGAAGTCGGCCGCCCAGCCGTTCAGCCACCGGGCCATGCCAGGCTTGTGCGGGTAGAGCATCGCGGTGAAGGCCCGTACACCGAACTCCCGCAGCACGGCGGTCCGTTCGGCCTCCTCCTGCCGGTAGGTGATCGGCCACTCGAGTCCACCGGTCAGCGATCCGAGTGCGTCGAAGTAGTCCCAGACCTTGAGCAGGACCCGCTCGGGCATGAAGTGCGTGTGGACGTCGACCAGCCCCGGGAGACCGAGGCTCCCCCAGAACCGCCGGACCTCTCCGGCCTCGGCGCCGGCCTGGGCGGGTTCGGCGGAACCGCCGGAGTCGACGGGTGCTGCACGGTGATCGTCCATGTCGCCAACGATCGGCCCGGCCAGGGTGGCGGTCCACTCCTTCGCGCGAGGAATCCGTGAGGGATCCGTCACCGCCGAGCGGTGGACGGCACACCAACAGGTCCCGGAGCCGTGATGGCTCCGGGACCCGAGTGGGCGTGCGGGGTCAGGCAGGCGTGATGTTCTCCGCCTGCGGGCCCTTCTGACCCTGGGTGATGTCGAAGGTGACCGCCTGGCCTTCCTGGAGCTCACGGAAGCCGGAGGCGTTGATGTTGGAGTAGTGCGCGAAGACGTCCGGTCCGCCGCCGTCCTGGGCGATGAAGCCGAAGCCCTTTTCGGCGTTGAACCACTTGACGGTTCCGCTGGCCATGCTGGTGCCTCTCGGTCGCTGTCGGGAACCGCACCGCGCGGAACCCGGAGGTGATCGCCCTGGTCCGGCACTGGACAGCAAAACACCCGCGCGGCAGCGCGGGCGGGTACTGCGAACCAACCACGACATCTGAGAGCGACGCTACACGGCGAAACCGGCGCCCACCAGACGGCGACGGCCGTGTTTCGCCGATCCGTTGGGGCGCGGAGCGACGAACGGGTGAGAAGACCGCCGCGGCGCCACCGCCGATGCCGCCGCGGCACCGCCATGGCTGCGGCGCCGTCTCCGTAGGCGGGCGGCCACGACCGAACCCGCCACCACGGCGCGGCCGACCCCGGTCGATCCGGTCCGCCGCCGCCTCACCGAGCAGGACGAGCCCCGCTCGGCGGCGAAGATCACCCTCGCGCTCGGCCGGGCACACGGCCGCGGGCCCCCGGCGGAGAGAAGGGGTGGAGTACGCACTTCCGGATATGGTCTTTTCATATGCCATGTCGCTTGATGGGGAGGTCGTACGGTGAATGCCCCCCAGACGGCGGGCCAGACGCCGGAGCAGCCTTTGGGGGCTGTCGGGTACGCGGGTGTCCTGCGCGAGCTGCTGCCGATCGCCCTGTGGCGGGAGGACGCGGACGGCCGCATCGTGGAGTGGTCGCTGGCCGCACAGGATCTGCTCGGGTACCGGCCGCAGGACGTGCTCGACCGGCTCGCGTCGGCCCTGCTGGTCCCGGAGGGCAACCGTGAGCTCGCCGACCAGCTCACCTGTCGCGTCCAGGGCGGGGAAACCGTCGTCGGCACCCTGTCGGTGCGCCATCGCGAAGGCCATCAGGTCACGATGGAGATGTGGATCGTGCCCGCCGCCGACGCGCGGGGGCGGCCCGGAGCTCTGCTGATCGCCGTGGAGACCTCCCAGGTCCTGCGCATGCGCGACTCCCTGGCGGCCCTGGAGAGCCTCTTCAGCCAGTCGCCCATCGGCCTGGCGACCCTCGGCGCCGACCTGCGCTTCCTGCGGGTCAACGACGCGCTCGCCCGGATGAACGGTGTCTCCGCCGCCGAGCACCTGGGCAGGCGGCTGACGGAGGTCGTGCCCGGCGTCAACGCCCTGGCACTGGAGTCGACGATGCGGGAGGTGCTCGACAGGGGCACGGCCGTCGTCGACGTCCGCCGCACCGGGCGCACCCCGGCGGAACCCGACCGCGAACGCACCTGGTCGTGCTCCTACGCACCGCTCGTCGACGGCACCGGCCGGACGCTGGGCCTGATCGCCTCCCTGATCGACATCACCGAGGGCCAGCAGGCCGAACACGAGGCCGAACGCGCCCGGCGCCGCTTCGCCCTGCTGGCGGAGGCCGGCACCCGTATCGGCACCACTCTGGACCTGCGGCAGACGTCGGAGGAGATCGTGCGGATGCTGGTGCCCCAGCTCGCCGACTCCGCCGACGTACAGCTCCTCGAAGAGGTCCTCGCACCCGACGAGTCCACCGCCGCCACCCACGGCGTGGTGCGGCGCATGGCCGCCCTCTTCCCCGACCCCGCCGCCCCGACGGCGAGGCTGCTGCCGGGCATGACCTCCCGGATCGCGCGCGGCTCCCTCTACGAACGGGTCATCGCCGACGGCCGTCCCACCAACCTCTACCGATCCGACGTCCCGGCGCTGGTCACCGATCCGCGCGCCGACGAGTTGCGCGCCTACCTCGTGAACCTGGGTTCCGCGAGGCTGATCCCGCTGGTGGCCCGGGGCAAGGTGCTCGGCGCGGTCGTGGTGACGCGGCTGCGCAGCCGTGAGCCCTTCGACGAGCAGGACAGTGTGCTCATCGACGAGCTGGCGGCGCGCGCGGCCCTGAACATCGACAACGCGCTCATGTACACCCGGCAGCGTGCGGCTGCCCTCACGTTGCAGCGCAGCCTGACCAACAGCGCCCTGCCCGCCGTCCCCGGCCTCGAGCTCACGGGGCGGTACCTGCCCGCCAGTGAGCACGACGTCGGCGGCGACTGGTTCGACGTCATCGCACTGCCCCAGGACCGCACCGGACTCGTCATCGGGGACGTGATGGGGCACGGCGTGCACGCCGCGGCGCTCATGGGCCAGCTCCGCACAGCGGTGCGGGCGCTCGCCCGGCACGACATCGACCCCGCCCGTCTGCTGCGGTCGCTGGACACCGTCGTGGCCGACTTGGGAGAGGACCAGATGGCGACCTGTGTCTACGCCGTCCACGACCCGGCCTCCGGCGGATGCCTCGTGGCCAGGGCCGGCCACCCCCCGCCGGCCGTGGTGACGCCCGGCGGAGTGCTCACCTTCCTCGACGGCTCGCCTGGGACCCCCCTGGGAACGGGCGGACAGCAGTTCCGGACCGAGGAGGTCCCGCTCCCCCCGGGCAGCCTCCTCGTCCTGTACACCGACGGGCTCATCGAAGCCCGCGGCAGCGACCTCGACCAGGGGCTCGACCGCCTCGCCCGGGCCCTGCGCTCCCCCGGGCGGCCGCTCGCCGCACTCTGCGACGGCGTCCTCGAGCAGATGCTGCCGTACCCCGCCCAGGACGACGTGGCGGTGCTCATGGCCCGACCGCAGTGAGCCGCGGCGGGCACCGCACGGCGGCGCGTCTCACGAGCGGCGCAGCTGCCGCGTTCGCACGGCAGCCCGGCGCGGGCGGGCATGACATCGGCGGCACGAACACGGGTACACGGCCTGCGGAGGTTACTCAATGGTCGAGGCAAGCGATATCCGTGAATGGCGCGGTCATGACGTGGTCGATCCGCAGGGGCACAGGATCGGCGTCCTGGAGTCGGTCTACGTGGACACCGGGACCGACCTGCCCAGCTTCGCCACGGTGACCGTCGGTCTGCCCACCCGGCGCCGTCTGGTCTTCGTGCCGCTCCTCGGGGCGACGGTCGGCCCGGGCTATGTGAAGGTCGCCCACCACAAGAACGCCGTGAAGAAAGCACCGTCGATCGACACCGACGGCGAACTGCTCGCCCCGGACGAACCAAAGGTCTTCGCACACTACGAACTGGACTATGCGCCGGGCGTCGGCGGCGAGCGACGCCTTGCCCGTCGCTGACACGTCGAGGCCCGCAGGAGAGCCAATGAGCCTGTTTCTGTTCCTGATCCTCCTTGCCCTGGTCATGGGCATCATCGGATTCGCCGTCCACGGGCTGTTCTACCTGCTGGTCATCGGCGCTGTCGTGCTCCTCGCCGACCTCTGCTACGCGGCGGTCCGGTTCCGCCGCGGCGGGCGCAGGCACCGTATCGCCCGTTGACCGGTGTTCCGGGGTCGCCGGGGCCTTCGGAGGGCGGGGCCGTCAGCGCGGAGCGATCGCCGCCTCGGTCGCCGCCTTGATGCGGGCGCCGAAAGCGTCGGCATCCTTGCGGGCGGCGGCGAGTGCCAGGCCGACGAGGAGCTTGCCCAGTCCGTGCCCTTCGAGAACGTTGAAGATGCGGACCCGGGTCCTGCCGCCGGTCAACCGCTCCAGGTCGTAGCCGCCTTCACGTACCGTCACGGAGTTCTTCGAGGCCTCGGTCCAGCGGAGCCGCACCGGGGCCTCGAGAGCGGTGATGCGGAACTCCCTGGCCGTCTTCATCCCGGCGTCCTTGACCGTGCTCCTGAAGACGGTCCCCACCGTGGTCGGCGCGTCCGGAATCCGCTCGATCCTGAGCACCCGGGGACTGAACCGCGGATCGTTGCGGCCGTCGGCGAGGTAGGCGAAGACCTCCTCGACAGCCCGATCGACCTCCACCGTCGCTTCGAACTGTCCTGACATGGGCACTCCTCATCGGTCGAGTCGCACGGGCGCGAAGGTCACGCCCCGCACCGCCCGTACCGTCGCGGCGGCGCCGCGCCCCCATGGGACCACCGAACGTCTCGAGCGGCAACGGCACGCTCACCGGATGCGGGCCCGTCCCTGCCGGTGGCCCACCGAGCCCGGTCCGCTCCGGGCCGCCGCGGACGACAGGCTCGTCCGCAGAACCGGTGGGAGGGCGCCGCGTCCCCGACGAGTCTGATCCGCAGGCCACTTGAGACGAGCCGGAACCCGGAAGACCGGAACCTGAAAGAAGGACGCCCTCGTTCGACGCCGCATTGTGTGAGGGCTTCCCCGCCCTGTCGGAGCCGCGTCCCCAGGGGGTGGTGGGCGCCGTCGGCGCGGGCATGCGTCACCCGGGCATGCTGACGACGCCGGTGCGGGAGACCGACGCCGACGTGGTGGTGCTCTCCGGCCGGTGCACGCTGGTGGATCACAGCGCTCTCGACGACCTGCTGCCCGCGTTGCACCGAGGTGGTGTCCCGGTTCTCGCCGCCTGCGTCTTCAACTCCGGGCTGCCGGCCACGCCGCGGCCGGCGGAGGGAGCGACGTTCGACTACGCGCCCGCCCCGCCGGACATCCTGCGCCGGGCGACGGGATCGCCGACGTCTGCGAGGCGCACGGCGTGACGCTTCCTCAGGTGTGGGCGCGTGAACGGCGATGTCCCGTAGCGGGGTTGCCGTCCGTCCCCCGCGGGTGTTGCCGGCGAGGTCGAGAGCCGACGCCGTTCGGCATCCCCTGGGACGGGTCGGGCCCGCCGGGGGAGCGGCGGGCCCGGTCCTGGTGGCCGAGGCGGGATGTGTACCCGCGGAGAGTTCAGCGCTCAGGCACTGGCGTGGCGGCCCGAGAGCGCCCTTCGTGGAGCGGCATGGTGCACGGACCTGCCCTCACCGGCGGCCCGCTGACGCGACAGCCACAGCGAAGTCACGGACAGCAGACCGGTGAAGACCACCAGGAACAGCACCGACACCCACATCTGCCGGCTTCCGGGGTCTTCCCACCCCGTCCAGGCGGCCGATGCGGCCCACAGGAGGGCACCGCCCCCGTAGACGGGGCGGACGCGCCGCAGCTGCCGCACGGCACGGACGGATTCGACGTGATCATTTTTCTGTGCCATGTGGGCCCAGGTACCCCGATCCGCGCCATCCATCTCTCACCAGGAGGACACGGTTCGAGTCGGCCGGCCCCCGGCACCCCGTCACGTCGCGAGGCCGGCCGCCCGGTCCGGGGCGTGCGGGCCGCTGTGCAGGACGGCGAACAGTCCCTCCCATCCGCGTCCCCGGGGTCGAGGACCGGTGTGTTCACCCCGTCGGCGCGGTGATCTCCCGCTTGAGGATCTTGCCGCTGGGGCCGGTCGGCAGGGCGTCGACGAGCCACACCTCGCGCGGGTACTTGTACGCCGCCACCCGGCTCTTGACGAACTCCCGTAGCTCGTCGGGCGTGGCCCGGGCGCCCGGGCGCAGCACGACCGCGGCCGCGATCTCCTCGCCCAGGTGGGCGTGCGGCAGGCCCACCACGGCGGCCAGGGCGACGGCCGGGTGCTCGTGCAGGACCTCCTCCATCTCGCGCGGGTAGACGTTGTAGCCGCCGCGGATGATCATGTCCTTCTTGCGGTCGACGATGTACAGATAGCCGTCCTCGTCCTGCCGGGCGAGGTCACCGCTGCGCAGCCAGCCGTCCGGGATGGCGACCGCTGTCTCCTCGGGACGGTTCCAGTACCCCTTCATCACGTTCGGGCCGCGCACCGCCAGTTCGCCGACCTCGCCGGGTGCGACGTCCCGGCCACTGCCGTCGAGGAGCCGCACCTCCACGTCTCGGATCGGGGTGCCGACGGAGCCGGCCTTGCGCGGACGGTCGGGGTGGTTGAACGTGACCACCGGGCTGGTCTCGGACATGCCGAAGCCCTCCAGCACCGCGCAGCCGAAGCGCCGTTCGAAGCCGTGCAGGACCTCCACGGGCAGCGAGGCCCCGCCGGAAACACACATCCGCAGTGTCGACACGTCCGCCGGCGACGGGTGCTGGAGCAGCGCCGCGTACATCGTGGGAACACCCTCGAAGACCGTGGCCCGGTCGCGGGCGATGGCGTCCAGCACGGCCTGCGGTTCGAAGCGGGGGATCAGAGTGAGGGAGGCGCCCGCGCGGACGGCCACGCTCATGGTGCAGATCTGTCCGAAGATGTGGAACAGCGGCAGACAGCCCACCACCACGTCCTGGGGCGTGATGCGCTGCACGTGGACCGCGTTGACCTCGGTGTTGTGCCGCAGCCCGGAGTGCGTGAGCGTGGCGCCCTTGGGGCGGCCGGTGGTGCCGGAGGTGTACAGCAGCACGGCCACGTCGTCGACGCCGGTCTCCGCCACTTCGGGCAGTGGTGCGTGCCCGGCCAGGAGTGCGGCGAAGGCGGCGGGTTCGACGGCCAGGTGCCGCACCCCTGCGGCGGCCGCGCCCTGCGCGCCCTCGCCGGGCGCCCGGTGCCACTCGCACAGCAGCACCGCCCCGGAGTCGTCGAGGTGGTACTCGGTCTCCCGCGTCTTCAGCAGCGGGTTCATCGGTACGACGATCCCTCCGGCACGCAGGATGCCGTAGTACAGGACGACGAACTCGGGGACGTTGGGCAGCATCAGGGCGACACGATCCCCGGGGCGCACGCCCTGTGCCCTCAGCAGCGCGGCGGCGCGGGCGCTGCGCTCGTCGAGCTCGGCGTAGCTGGTGACCTGCTCGCCCAGGCGCAGCGCGGGACGTCCCGGCTGCCGCTGTGCCGTCTCCACGAGGTACTGCGCAAGATTGGCCATGACCGCCTCCACGAACGTCACCGTTGAAATCCGCTGTTCATCTCGACGACATGGTGCTGCCGCTCCTGACGACGGCCTATGGGCGGCAGGACAGCGCCTCCCCTCCCGGATTGTCCCCAGGAACAAAATGAGGGCGTTAGGCTGCGGTAATGGAGATCTCGGGCGTGGCCGCGGCGCTGCACTCCAGGCTGCCGGAACTGGGTGAGCGGATCGCGCAGCGCATCCGCTCGGACGTCGACGCCTATGACGAGGAGTCGCTGATCCCCTTCGACTCCCTGCGCCGCTCGTGCACCGCCAACGCGGACCTGGTGTTGAGCCACCTCGGTCACCCGGACGCCCCGGACCCGAGCCCGGCCCGCGAGACCGGCCGCGTACGCGCCGAACAGGGCGTGCCACTCGCGGACACCCTGCACGCGTACCGCGTCGGCTTCGAACTCCTGTGGACGGAGATCCTGTTGGAGTCACGGTCCCATCCCGAGGTCTCCGACGACCAGTTGGTGTCCCAGTCGGCGGAGATATGGGCGTTGTTCGGGCTGTACGCGGAGGCGGTGGCGGCGGCCTACCGGGAGACCTCCGCCGAGTTGACCTCAGAGCGTCACGCCCGGCGCTCGGCCCTGGTGGAGGCGCTGTTCACCGGCGTCATCGCCGACCGGACGACGCTGTGGGAGGCCGCCCGTGAGCTGGGCCTGCCCGAGCACGGCCCCTACGCGGTCGCCGCGGCCGCGGCCGGCGCTCCCGGCCAGGAGCCGCTCGCAGGAGTCGAAGCCGCGCTGCACCAGGCCCAACTACCGTCGGCCTGGCGGCTCTTGCCGGACCATCAGATCGGTCTGGTCGCCCTGCCCACACCGGCGGCGGAGAGCACCTGTCTGCGCGTCCTGCGCCGAACACAGGCCCGCGTGGGCGTCAGCCCGTGCTTCCACTCCCTGCGGGACACTCCCCAGGCTCTGCGCTTCGCTCGTCTGGCTCTCGCCGGGCTGCGCGGGACCGGTGCCGGCGTCGCGCGTTTCGACGACAACCCGCTGGCCATGATGGTGGCCGCCGCCCCGGCGGAGGCGGCGCATCTCGTGACAGTGGTCCTCCAGCCCCTGCTCGACCTCCCGGTCGCCGAGCGCGCCCGCCTGTTGGAGACCCTGGAACACTGGTTCGGCGCCGCCGGTTCGGCCACCGACGCGGCCCGGAGCCTGTTCGTCCACCCCAACACCGTCCGTTACCGGCTGCGTCGCGTCGAGGAGTTGACGGGCCGCTCCCTTTCCGATCCGCGGGCGGTGGCGGACATCGGCGTGGCGCTCCTGGCCGTCCGCAACCATGGCGTCGGACCGGGTGAGAGGTCGCCGGTCGCAACGGAGTGAGTTGCCCGCTCACGGGGTGGGCCGGACCCGGACAGACCGGGGAGGGACCTGCGTGAGCCTGCGAACCGCCGGGCCCGCCACCGTCTGCCTCACCACCCTGCCCGCCGTCTGCCTCACCACCCTGCCCGCCGTCTGCCTCACCACCCTGCCCACCGCGGCCGCGGCCGGCCCGTCGTCCGCCCGCGCCGCCGGCCTCAGCCGCTACCGCGACCAGCAGCCGGGCTGGAAGAGCTGCGTCCTCGGCCCCGACGACGGCACCGGCAGGAGCTGGAGAAGGCCGGAGCCCGCTGCGCCGACGTCACCGTGCCACTCGACGACGCCGATCCCGGCGGCCGTACGATCACCCTCGCCCCCTCGCGGATCAAGGCCACCGACTCCGCGGGAGGCTGCCCGGATCGGATGTCACCTGCACGACCGCCGGGCACACCGGAGCTACGCGCGATCTCCGCGGGGCGGTGAGGCACCACCCCGACAGCGTCCTCGTGCCGACCGGCTCTCCCGCGGCCGGTCGGCACGTCCGCGATCGGGGAACGCGTGGGGCCGGGGGACGCGGTTTCCGGGCCCCGCCGCGATCTCCCTTCTATCGTGGAACGGCACAGTGACGCTCGGCACCGAGACAGGCGGCAGGCCATGAGAAAACCGCGGATCGACTATGTGGCGGTCTTCCGAGCCCTCCCCGGCATGGTGGCCCTCCTCACCCCCGACCTGGTGTACGCCGACGCCAATGACGACTTCCTTCGGCTGGCCGGACGGACCCGGGAGCAGTTGCTCGGCCGGTACATCTTCGACGTGTTCCCCGAGAACCCCAACGACCCGGCCGCGGCCGGCATGCGCGAGACCCGGGAGTCGATGCTGCGGGTGGTCGCCACCGGTGCGCGCGACACCATGGCACTGCTGCGCTACGACATCGAGGATCCCCACCGGCCCGGCCTCTGGCGCGAGCACTACTGGAGCCCGGTGAACGCGCCCGTCCACGGCCCCGACGGACAGGTGGTACTGGTCGTGCACCGGGTGGAGGAGGTCACCGAACTCATCCACGCCCGCGGCGGCACGAACGGCGGGGCCCGGGCCCGGGTGCTGGAGGCCGAGCTGTACACCCGGGCGCGCGAGCTGCAAGAGATCAACGAACGGCTCCGCCAGGCGCACGCCCATGAGCGTGAGGTCGCGCTGGCCCTCCAGGCGGCGATGCTGCCCGCGCCCGGCCCGACCGGGCCGCACGCCGCGGCCGTGCGCTACCGACCCGCGATCGGCGCGCTGAACGTGTGCGGCGACTGGTACGACCTGGTCGACCTGCCCGGCGACAACCTCGCGGTCGCCGTCGGCGACGTCGTGGGGCACGGCCTCGCGGCGGCCTGCACCATGGGGCAGCTGCGCAGCGCCCTGAGCGCCGCCTGTCGGGTGGCCGACGGCCCGGCGCAGGCCGTGGAGGCCCTCGGCCTGTACGCCCGCTTCGTCGAAGGGGCCCAGGCCACCACCGTCGTGACGACCTTCATCGACTGGGACAGTCACACCGTCGCGTACAGCTCCGCGGGCCACCCGCCGCCCGTCCTCGTGCACACCGACGGCACCGTCACGCTCCTCGACCAGGCCACCGATCCCCCGCTCGCCGCCCGCCCGGAGCACCTCCCCCGCCCTCAGGCCCACACCGGATTCGCCGAGGGCGACACCCTGGTCCTGTACACCGACGGTCTGATCGAGCGCCGCAGCGAGGACATCTACACGGGCCTGGCCCGGCTCGCCGCTTCCCTCACCCACCACCGGCACTCGCCTCCCGAGCCGCTGGCCGACGCCCTCCTGGCCGACCTCCTGCCCACCACCGGCAACACCGACGACACCGCCCTGATCGTTTTGCGCCTGTGACTGCCCCTCCTGACTGCGCGCTGGGTCGTGTTCGCTGTTCAGGGGAGAGGACCGGTCGGCTCGCGGGTGCCGGGACTGTCGGGGCGAGCCGTGTGGTCGGGGTGGTCGCGGGTGCGGCGGGCTTCCTTCATCTCCGCCTCGTACAGGTGGTCGCGCCCGTCGGCCAGCTGCTCGACCGCCTCCTGCTCCAATTGCCTGAACGCCCGGTAGTACGTGCCGTCGTACGCTTCGACGATCTGGAACGTCCAGTGGCCCGGGATGACGTTGCGCCCCAGGATCTCCGTCTCGACGCGTTCGGCCCATGCCCCGTGGCCCGCCCTGCGCAGCAGCTCGACCGCGCGATCCAGTTCCAGGTCCGCGGTGCCTGTGAGCTGGTGGAACGAGTAGAGGTGTCCACGGGCCCGCTCGATCGTCTCCAGCGCTTTGGACAGCGATCCGAGCGCTTCCACCGTCTCGTCGCCGACACCTTCGGGGCGCCGGTGCTCCTCGTCCGGACCTTGGCGGTCACCCATCGTCGCCACTCCCTTCGACCTGTGAACAGGAATGGGGCCTGCGGCGCCGAGCCCTCCCCTCCTGTCCGGAAAAGCACAGCACAACCCGGGCGGCGGCACCGTCCGTACCGCCCGGATGCACGATCGCCGAACCCGGACGAGCCGGTCTCATCGCATGACGTCGACCAGGTGGGGCACCACCCGGGTCAGGCGCAGCACGCTTTGCAGGATGAGCAGCGCGCCGATCGCCTCGGGCAGAAGCCACCAGCCCGTGCGGATGCTCTCGTCGAACAGGAATACGCCCAGCAGGAGGCTCACGGCCGCGTCACCGATGGTCAGCGCGGGCTGTGAGGCGACCAGGGGACCGGCTTGCAGGGAGTTCTCCAGCAGCAGGAGGGCCAGGACCCCGGTGAGCGCGAATCCGTAGGTCTGCCAGGTGGTGAGGAAGGCGGGCAGGCCCGCGTCGGCGAGGCGTCCCGTGGCCGACTTCAGCAGGGCGGCGGTCAGGGCGTTGCCGACCGCCGCGGCCGAGGCCAGCGCGGCGGCCCGGAACAACGGCGAGGACGAGGAGCGCGCGAGGAGGAACGCCGCGGTCATCGCTCCCAGGGCGAGCACCAGGACCGGGATCCATCGTGCCATGGAGGCCTGTTCCCGGGAGCCGGAGGGGGCCGCGGAGGCCAGGAGCAGGGCGAGTCCGGCCACCACCCCACCGACCGCCCACCAGCCGTCGGCCGACAGCCGGCGGTGCATCAGGGGCACCGCGAGAAGCAGCGCGAAGGGGAGCTCGAGGATGAAGAGGGGCTGGACCAGCGCCATGGGGCCGTTGATGAGGGCGACAGCCTGGAACAGCGCGGCGCCCACCACTCCCGCGATGCCGATCGACCAGGCGGGCCGCCGCGCCAGGGCGAGCAGCAGCCGCACTCCGCCGCCCTGTTCCACCGTGGAGGCGGCCTTGCGCTGGAACGCCGTGCCCACCGCGTTGCTGATGGCGCCGAGGACGGCGAAGAGCACGGCAAGCATGATCATGACTCCACCTTGCCCGGCCGGACAGCCGTCGTACGAGCCGGACAGCCGTCGTACGAGAGTGGGCGGTTGCCACTCGAGAAGCGGGGCCGTCACGTCGCCCTGACCCCTGCCCCGGACCGCCGCGCGGAACGCTGCCCGACCGCTGCCCGACCGCTGTGCGGGCGCCGCGCGGGCGCTGTCGGATGGGCTGATCGCCCGGCCGCAGTCTCACACCCGGCGGCATGATCCGCAGATCGGCGAAGGGCGCCGCCCGCCCGGTGGGCCGGCGGCGCCCGGTCCGCCGTCGGCTACTTCTTGCCGCGGCGCAGCAGCAGACAGACGAGGGCGATCGCCGCGGCGGCGCCGATGAGGGCGCCGCGGCGGTCCCGCACCTGTCGGGGTGCCTTTTCCTGCCACAGCTGCTCGGCCTGCCCGGCCCTGGCCCTGACCTGGACGGCGGCCGCGGCGGCCGTGTCCTTGACCGGGCCGGGGACCTTCTCCTCCAGCAGGTGGGCCGCCTCGGCCGCCTTCGTCCTGGCCTGCTCGGACAGGTGCGCCGCAGTGGTGCCCGCCTGCTCCTTGAGCGCGGTCGCCTTCTCCTGCGCGCGGGCCTTGACGTCCGTCTTCGCGGCCAGCGCCTCGACCGTCCCGCCGAGTTCGTGACGGGTCCGCTCGACCTGTCGGCGCAGCTCTTCGGGGCTGTCGGCGGTGGGCTCGTCCTGGGGTGGCTGGGTCATCGTCGTGCACTCTCCTTGATCTCCGACACATCGGCTTTCACGCTGTCGACGGTCCGCTCGGGGACCGGTGGGGCGGCCGCGGCGACCTGCTTCTTACCGGTCAGGGCCAGCACGGCGGTGATCACCGCGAGTACGGCCGTGACGATCAGGGCCGCGGCCCACACCGGGAGCGCCACCGCGATCGCGGCGATCGCGGTGGCGGCCAGCGCCTGCAGGGTGAGGAACCCGAAGAGTCCGGCCCCGCCGAACAGGCCCCCGCCCTTGCCGTAGCGCTTGCCCTTCTCGACCATCTCCGCCCGTGCGAGCTGCATTTCGCCGCGCACCAGTTCGGTCAGCTGCTGCGAAGCACGCTGCACCAGTTGGCCGACGGACTCACCGCCGTCAGCGGTACGCGCGCCGCGCTCACCGTCCGTGCCGTACCGTCCTGCTTCAGCCATCACCTTCACCCCTTCCTCTCGGTGCCGGTCCGGGTACCCGATGACCGGCGGGAAAGACATCCCTGGTTGCGGCG
Source organism: Streptomyces sp. NPDC060000 (assembly GCF_042737375.1). Classification (NCBI taxonomy): domain Bacteria; kingdom Bacillati; phylum Actinomycetota; class Actinomycetes; order Kitasatosporales; family Streptomycetaceae; genus Streptomyces; species Streptomyces sp. NPDC060000. The sequence continues at coordinate 298,005 of NZ_JBHWUU010000001.1, read as the reverse complement.
GGTTGCCGGTGCGGCCGAGCCGGTCAGGTCTGGGCCCTCGTTTCACCCGCGTGGGCGGTGGCGGGGAGAGGCGCGAGATCGCTGGTGCAGAACCCGCAGCGGCGCGCCCGGGCGGGCACCGGGTTGAGGCACTCGGGGCAGTCCCGCTTGTCCGCCTGGACGTCCTGGTGCGGGGCGAAGCGCTCGTGCAGTTTGTTGATCGGCAGGACGACGAGGAAGTACAGGACGCAGGCGACCAGCAGGAAACTGATGACGGCGTTCACAAAGCTTCCGTAGGGGAAGATCGCCCCGCCGACGGAGAAGGTCCTGCGGCTGTAGTCGCCCGTCGCCCCTGTCGCGAAGCCCACCACCGGGGTCAGGAACGCTTTCACGAAGCCGTTGACCACCGCGGTGAAGGCCGCGCCGATCACGATGCCCACGGCCAGGTCGACCACGTTCCCGCGCAGTATGAAACTGCGGAACCCGCCCAGCAGATCCTTCACGTTGCACTCCACTTCTCTCGGCTCTGAGCACGTCTTGCCGCACCGGCGCCGGGCACACCACCGGCACCGGACCGGAAAGCCGGGCGTCCACCCGGATGGCGGCTCGCCTCGCGCGACGGCGTCGGTCGTTGCCTAGCGTCGAGGGGACGGCCCCCGGCCGGGAGGAGACGCCCATGCCACACCGCGCCATCGTCACGGGCATAACCGCGACGATCATGACCTTGGCTCCGCTGACCGGAGTCGCCCACGCGCAGGATCTCGACTGCCGTGACTTCAGCTACCAGGAAGACGCCCAGGCGGTGTTCGACCAGGATCCCAGCGACCCCAACCGGCTCGACGAGGACCAGGGACCGGACGACGACATCGCCTGCGAGGTCCTGCCTCGCCGGGCGGCGGCCACGCTCGCTCCCGCCACGAGCATCCCAGCGCCGGTGGCGACCGGCCCGGCCGCGCTGCCCAGCCTCGGCGTGCGCGGCGGCGTCGGCGGCGCCTCGACCGCAGGACCGTCCCGCTGGGACATCGGCATCGGCGTCAGCCTGACGACCGCGGGCCTGCTGGCCGCGGCCGGTTGCGTGCGGCGGCGCCGGCGCCGCGCCTGACCGACCCCGGCCAGGGCCGCGTCGGCAGCACCGTGCGAGCGGCGCCGTGCGAACAGCGCCGTGCGAACAGCGCCGTGCGAACAGCGCCGTGCGAACAGCGCCGTGCGAACAGCGCCGTGCGAACAGCGCCGTGCGAGCGGCGCCGTGCGAGCGGCGCCGTGCGGACTGCTCCGCGGCGCTTCAGGCCGTGGTGCCGGGATGCCGTCCGGGGCCCTCGGCCCGGTGTGCCAGCGGAGTCGGCGACAGGACGGTGTCCTCTTCGCCGGGCTCCAGGAGGGTGGCGGCGGCCCCGACGACGAGAGGGTCAGGACTGCCGACGGCGTCGGCGTCCTTGGCCTCGTAGTCGATCCGGTGCAGCAGGCTGCGCATGGCTTCGAGGCGGCCCCGCCGTTTGTCGTTGCTCTTGACGACCGTCCAGGGGGCGTGCGCGGTGTCGGTGGCGCGGAACATCTCGACCTTGGCGGTGGTGTACTCGTCCCAGCGGTCGAGGGAGTCGAGGTCGGTGGGCGAGAGCTTCCACTGGCGTACGGGGTCGACCTGGCGGATCGCGAACCGCGTCCGCTGCTCGGCCCGGGAGACGGAGAACCAGAACTTCAACAAAATGACGCCGTCCTCGACCAGCATCTCCTCGAAGAGCGGGCACTGCTTGAGGAACAGTTCGTACTCGCGTTGTGTGCAGAATCCCATGACCCGCTCGACTCCGGCCCGGTTGTACCAGGAGCGGTCGAAGAAGACGATCTCTCCCGGCGCCGGAAGATGGTCGACGTAGCGCTGGAAGTACCACTGGCCCTTCTCCCGGTCCGTGGGCTTGCCCAGGGCCACGATCTTGGCGCCACGGGGGTTGAGGCGTTCGGTGAACCGCTGGATGGTGCCGCCCTTGCCCGCCGCGTCCCGCCCCTCGCAGATCACGACCACGCGGGAGCCGGTGTCGGCGACCCAGCGCTGCAGCTTGAGCAGTTCGATCTGGAGGACGCGTTTGCTGCGGTCGTACTCCCTGCGGCTCACCTTGCTGTCGTAGGGGTAGTTCTCCCGCCATGTCGTGATCGGCCGCCGGGCGCCGTCGAGCAGCACCGGCTGCTCCGGCCTGCGGTCGTCCACCGTCAGCCCGTCGAGCAACCGGGTCTTGTCGGCCTCGTCACGATCCATTGGTTCCGCGCCTCCTCGTAATGCGTCACTGGCGCCTGCTGGGTTCCGTGCCGGGGGCCGCCCCAAACGCGAGGACACGCGGGTCCGCCGTCGAAGCCGTCGATCCACGCCGGCTGTCCACGCCGTCGATCCGCCACGTCGCTCCGCGGCCTCGGGCCAGGGTCCGCTTCGCCCGACGATGGCCTGCCGAAAAGCCGTTTGACCCAGCGCGTCGCGGAAACCCCGGTGGTCCGGATCAACAGCCGTCACGGGGTTCACCCCATCGGTGCGCGCCTGGTGCGCGGCTCTCCGGGCCGTGAGAGCGTGACGCAATAAGTACCATTTTGCCCATTTTTAAGGTACCCATCGAAGGACTGTAATCCCATGAGCGAGAGCAACCCCCTCAAGCGGGCGGCCCAGAAGATCACCGACAGTCTCCAGGGCCCCGGCGCGGCGCCGGAGGAGGGGATTCCCGGCAAGCCGGGTCCCGAGTCCCCGTCCGTCGCGGAGCCGACGGAGCCGCGGGAGCCGCTGCCGCCGAAGCCGGATCAGAGCGGCCCCGACACCGTGTCGCCGACCGGGCAGCCGACGGGCGCCGACCAGGCGCGGATGGCGCAGTCCGGCAGCTACCTCACGACGGCCCAGGGCACGCGGCTCCCCGACACCGACCACTCGCTCAAGGCGGGGCCCCGGGGGCCGGTGCTGCTCCAGGACCACCATCTGCGCGAGAAGGTCATGCACTTCGACCACGAGCGCATTCCGGAGCGTGTGGTCCACGCCCGGGGCGCCGCGGCGCACGGCGTGTTCCAGAGCTACGGCACGGCGGGCTCGGTGACCAAGGCGGCGTTCCTGTCCGAGGACGAGGAGACGCCGGTGTTCGTGCGCTTCTCCACGGTGCTGGGCTCGCGGGGCTCGTCCGACACCGTACGGGACACCCGGGGATTCGCGACGAAGTTCTACACCAGCGAAGGCGTCTTCGACCTGGTGGGTAACAACATCCCCGTGTTCTTCATCCAGGACGCCATCAAGTTCCCCGACGTCATCCACGCGGGCAAACCGCATCCCGACCGGGAGATCCCGCAGGCGCAGAGCGCGCACGACACCTTCTGGGACTTCGTCACCCTGCACACCGAGGCCACCCACCACACGCTGTGGAACATGTCCGACCGGGGCATCCCGCGCTCGTACCGGACCATGGAGGGCTTCGGCGTCCACACCTTCCGGCTGGTCAACGCCGCGGGTGAGACGACGCTGGTGAAGTTCCACTGGAAGCCGAAGCTCGGCGTGCACTCACTGGTGTGGGAGGAGGCGCAGATCATCAACGGCGTCGACCCGGACTTCCACCGCCGGGACCTCGCCGACGCCATCGAGGCGGGCGCGTACCCGCAGTGGGAGCTGGGCATCCAGACGTTCCCCGACACCCCGGACCAGATGTTCGAGGGCATCGATCTGCTGGACCCGACGAACCTCGTGCCCGAGGAGCTCGCGCCCGTGCAGCCGGTCGGGCTGCTGACCCTGAACCGCAACCCGTCGAACTTCTTCGCCGAGACCGAGCAGGTCGCCTTCCACGTCGGCCATCTCGTGCCGGGCGTCGACGTCACCGACGACCCGCTGCTCGCGGGCCGGCTGTTCTCCTATCTGGACACCCAGATCACCCGGCTGGGCGGCCCCAACTTCCCGCAGCTGCCCATCAACCGCCCGCACGCCCCTGTCAACGACATGCTGCGCGACGGCTTCCACCAGACCGCCGTCCACCGGGGTGTCGCCCCCTACCGGCCCAACTCGCTCGACGGCGGCTGCCCGTTCACCGCGGGTGCGGACACCGGGGCGTTCATCGAGACGCCGGTGCGCGTACCCGAGGGCACCAAGGTCCGGGAAGCGCCCGAGTCGTTCGCGGACCACTTCAGCCAGCCCCGCCGGTTCTGGCTCAGCATGTCCCCGCTGGAGCGTGAGCACATCATCGGCGCGTACACCTTCGAACTCGCCAAGTGCTACGAACAGGCCGTCAAGGAAAGGGCGTTGCAGGTCCTGGCCAACATCGACCCGGAGCTCTGCGGTGAGGTGGCGACGGGCCTCGGGCTGCCGGCGCCGGCACCCACCGTGCCCCTGGCCGACGTCGAGCCCAGCCCCACCCTGTCGCAGCTCGGCCACAGCTGGCCGACGGACGGCCGCGTCATCGGCATCGTCGTCGGTCCTGACGGCGACCTGGACGGCGTACGCGCCGTGCGCGAGGCGGTCCTCGCCGGCGGCATGGTTCCGCTGGTCGTCGCCCCGGCCGGTGGTGTCCTCGGCTCCGGCGAGGGCGCGGTGACGGTTCAGCGCACCTACGCCACCGCGCGGTCCGTCGAGTTCGACGCGGTGCTGCTGGCCGGTCTGCCCGGCGTGGGCAGCGACGCGTACGGCGCCCGGGACGCCAAGGCGTTCCCCGCCGCCGCGCAGCAGCTGACGGGCGATCCCCGCGTCGCCCTGCTGGTGTCCGAGGCGTTCCGGCACGGCAAGGCCGTGGGCGCCTGGGCGGGCGGCGAGGCAGTCCTGGAAGGTGCCGGAGTGCCCACGGGCGCCCCGGGTGTGGTGGTCGGTGACAGCGGCACCGCCGCCCTGGAACAGCTCGTGACCCTGTTGGGCGAGCACCGGGTGTGGGACCGCTTCACCGCTGCCTGAGCGGGCCGGACCGGTTCACGCCGCCGGACACCGTCCCCACGGTGTCCGGCGGCACGCCATGCAGCACTTCCGCCGTCCGGGGGCTGACCATGCAGACCTTTCTGCCGTACCCGGACTTCACCGAGTCGGCCGCCGCGTTGGACCCTCGCCGGCTGGGCAAGCAGCGCGTCGAGGCGCTCCAGGTGCTGCGGGGCCTGACGGTCGCCGGCTACGGATGGCGCCATCACCCGGCGGTGCGGATGTGGACCGGGTACGAGGAGGCGTTGGTGCGCTACGGCCTGGAGGTCTGCGGTGTGTGGACGGCGACCGGCCGGGCGGACACCTGCGCCTCCTCACTGGTGACCGGCTTCACCGGGGAGCCGGAGGGCATCCGCACCCAGGAGCGGCTCGCCGAGGCGGGCGAGCTGCCGCCGTGGCTGGGCGACACCGCGTTCCACCGCAGCCACCGGTCGGCGCTCGTGCGCAAGGATCCGGACTTCTACGCCGCTCTCTTCCCCGGCGTTCCCGACGATCTGCCGTACGTCTGGCCGGCGTCCGACCGGAGCGCACCGCGCGCGGGGTGAGTCTCCCGCTCCGGCTTCGCGCGCTTCGGTCGGGCGCGGGTCCTTCAGGACGTCGGCGAGGATCCGCGCGGTGGCTCCACCACCTCGAGCAGGTCGTCGCGTCCGGCCAGCGCTTCGAGGGACAGCGTGCGGTAGCCGGCCTGGTCGAACAGCACGGTGATGCGGTCGCCGTCCACGCTCAGCACCGTCCCGTCGAACCACTCGCCGTGCCTCACCTGGGTACCGACCGGGTAGTCGGAGGCCGCGGGATGGGCGGGGCGCTGCGCCTCGGGAGTGTCCCCGTGGACCGTGTCGCACACGTCGCAGCCGTCGCACGGCGGCTGGTACTCCTCCCCGAAGTAGCCGAGCAGGAACCGCCGTCGGCAGGCCGTCGTCTCGGCGTAGGCGCGGGCCATGTCGACGCGGGACCGGTCCGTGCGGCGATGCGCCTCGGCGGCCTCGGCGGCACGGGCCGCCGCGGTGGCGGACGCGGTGCCGGGAACGGGTCGCAGCTCGCCCCGCTCCCCCGCGGTGACGGTGCCGGTCTCCTCCAGGAGGTTGACGGCCGCGGTGACACGGTTGCGCGAGAGGCCCGTGTCCTCACGGAGTTCGTCCAGGTCGGCGGGGTCCGCGCGATGGGCGTGGATGGCGTCGGCCACCTCGGTCAGGACGTCGTGGCCTGGTGCGCGGCCGGCGAAGTACGTCTGTATGCCGGTGTCCTGCGGGCGGTGGTGGAGCACGGCGAGGGCCGGTTTCCCGTCCCTGCCGCACCGGCCGATCTCCTGGTAGTAGGCGTCCAGCGAGCCCGGCAGTGCGGCGTGCAGGACGAAGCGCACGTCCTCCTTGTCGATGCCCATGCCGAATGCCGAGGTCGCCACGACTACGTCGGCCTCGCCCGTGAGGAAGGCGTCATGGATCCTGGCCCGTTCCGAGGCCCGCAGCCCCGCGTGGTAGGCCTCGGCGGCGAGGCCCAAGGAGGCCAGTTCACCGGCGTAGTACTCGGTGTCCTTGCGGGTGGCGGCGTAGACGATGCCCGGTTTGGGTTCGGCGGCCGCCCGCTCGAGCACCGCGCGACGCCGGTCGTCGTCCTCCTGGAAGCGCCGGGCCTCCAGTCTGATGTTCGGGCGGTCGAAGCCGGCCACCGTCACGGCGGGTTCGCGCATGCCGAGCCGTTCGACGATCTCCCGGCGCACCGGCGGCGCCGCGGTCGCGGTCAGGGCGAGGACCGGCGGCCGTCCCAGGCGCCGTACAGCCTGGTCGAGACGGAGGTAGTCGGGACGGAAGTCGTGGCCCCACGACGTCACGCACTGGGCCTCGTCCACCACGAACAGCGCGGGGCCGATCGCCGCGAGCCGTTCCACGACCTCGTCCTTCGCCAGCTGCTCAGGCGACAGGTACACGAACCTGACCTCGCCCCGGCGCACGGCCTCCCAAGCCGTCTCGGTCTGCGCCGCCGTCAGGTCGGAGTTCAGGGCGACGCCGTCGGGCGCCCGCTCTCCGTCCGGCAGCCCGGCGATCTGGTCCCGCTGGAGGGCGAGCAGCGGCGAGACGACCAGGACCGGTCCGGTCAGCAGCATGCCGGGGACCTGGTAGACGGCGGACTTGCCGGATCCGGTCGGCATGACGACGAGGGTGTCGCGCTCCTGCAGGACGGACTCCATCGCCGTGAGCTGCTCGGGCAGGAGGGTGTGCCAGCCGAACACCTCGGCCGCGGTGCTTCGCAGCCGTGCCGTCTGTCGTGGGGTCATCAGCGCTCCTTTCGCGACCGCCCGGGTACCCCGACGGGCCGCCCTCTCCCTGCCCGGCCGCGGTCGGTTGCGGTCAGGTGCAGTCGAGCGCCGTGAGGTCCACCGCGTCGGCCATCGCCCGCATGCCCTTGTCGTTGGGGTGCAGATGGTCGCCGCCGTCGAAGAAGGGCAGGATCCGCTCGGGGTCGTAGGGGCTGCGCAGGATGCGGTCGAAGTCGGTGACGCCGTCGAACTCCCCGCTGCTCCTGATAAACGTGTTGACGTCCTGCCGTACGGACTCGGCGGCCGGGTCCCACTCCGACCAGCCTTCGAAGGGGGCCACGGTGGCACCGACGACGCACTTGCCCGCCGCGTGCGCACGGCGGACGATCTCCCGGTATCCGGTGATCATGTCCTGGGCGGTCACTCCGGTGTGGGCCTTGATGTCGTTGACACCCTCGAAGAGGAACACCGTACGGACGCCCGGCAGCGACAGCACGTCCCGCTGGAGCCGGTTCGGCGCGCTCTGGCCGGCTCCGTCGGCCAGGACCCTGTTGCCGGAGATTCCCTCGTTGGCCACGCCCTTGATCGCGGTGTCCGCCTGTCGAAGTCGGCGGGCCAGGTAGTCGGGCCAGCGGCGGTCGAGGTCGGAGGAGGACTGCCAGCCGTCCGTGATCGAGTCACCGAGCGCGGCCACCGCGCCCGTGGACGCGTCCGCGCGGACGGTGACGGCGTCGAGGTAGGACCAGGAGCCGGTCGTCGCACTCCACCGATCGGCGCTCTCCTCGGCCGTGTGGTCGCCCTGGGTGAGGTACGACGTCTGCATGGCCATCCCGTGACCGCTCACCGGGCCCCCCGCGTCCGGTGAGTGCAGGCTCACCACGAGATCGGTGGCGGCGGGCAGCCGGCCGGGCAGCGCGTCGCTCGTCACGGTGCCGCCGGCGGGGATCGTGACGGAGTGCGCGCCGCCGAAGCTCAGCCGCCGGTTGCTGCCGGGCACCAGGGCCGCGCCCTGCCGCCGGACTCCCGCGTACACGCTGTCGAAGGTCACCGGCCGTTCGCCGAAGGCGTTGGTGAGCCGGATCCGCAGGTCGCCGCCGCCGACGCTGGTACGGACGACGAGCCGGTAGCCGCGGTCGGCCACGCCGTCCCCGAGACGGTCGGCGGACGCCGCCCAGGTGACGACGTCGTGCGGGGTGTCCGCCGCGCGGGCGGCCACCGGGAGGGCCTGCGGCAGGACGGCGGCGAGCAGGACGGCGACGAGCACGCGTACCGGCGTGCGTCGGGCCGTCATCGGGTGAAGCCCTTCAGCGTGACGGACTCGCCCGGCCGAAGGTCCACCGTCCTCGACGTTCCGCCGTGCGCGACGGTCGTGGTCCGGCCGCCTGCACTGCGCAGCCGCACCGAGGTGGGGGTGCCGTCGCGCCACCGCAGGTCGACGACGAACCCGCCGCGCGCGGGCAGACCGGTGACGTACCCGGCGGCGGCCCAGGCGTCGGGGAGGGCGGGCAGGAGTTCGAGGTGTCCGGGGCGGGAGTACAGGAGCATCTCGGTCATCGCCGCCGGGGTGCCGAAGTTGGCGTCGATCTGGAAGATGCCGCGGCCCTGTTCGACCTCGTATATGTCGAACAGGTTGAAGGCGGTGCCGTTGCCGCCGCCGGTCGACGGGCGCAGGTTGGTCGTGACCAGCTCATACGCCTTCTCCGCGTTCTTCAGCCGGGCCCAGCACAGGGCGCGCCAGGCGTTGGCCCAGCCGAAGCTGTTCATGCCGCGCGCGGTGAGGAGGGCGGTGGCGCCGTCGACGGTCTCCTTCGGGGTGGAGCCGTCGGGACGGATGCGGTCGCCGGGGAAGAGACCGACGAGCGGGGAGAGGTGCCGGTGGGTGGTCTCGCCCAGGTTGTCGGGCGACATCCACTCCTCCAGCCAGCCGGTCCTGGGACTCACCTGCGGCAGGTGGAGCCGGTCGCGCAGCCCGGCGACGGTCTGCGCGTAGGCGGCGTCCCTGCCCAGCTCCTGCGCGGCGGCCCGGTAGTGGCCGAACAGCTCCCACACCAGCTCCTGGGCGTAGGTGATGCCCCGGGCGTCGAGCGGGCCGTGTTCGGGGGACCAGTCGCTGTCGGCGACGAGGACCTCCCGGGTGCTGCCGGGGAGCGTCGTGGGCAGCAGCCGCGACTCCCAGAACTCGCAGGCGCCCTTCAGCAGCGGGTAGATCTTGGCCAGATGGGCGCGGGAGCCGGTGAACTCGTAGTGTTCGAAAAGGGTGTTGGCCAGCCAGGCGTTGCCTGCGGGGTGCCACCACCAGCCCATGCCCCCGTGCGGGTTGGTGGAGATCGCGACGGTCCAACCGGCGTCCTTTCCGCCGGAGTTGCGGTAGCGGTTGCGTGGATCGTTGAACAGGGACCGGGTGAGGGCGGTCCAGGAGGGCAGTTGGGCCAGGCAGTAGTCGGTGAGGGCGTCGAAGCACTGGGGCAGACCGGCCCGGTCGGCCATCCAGTAGTTCATCTGGAGGTTGATGTCGGTGTGGTAGTCGCTCATCCAGTCCGGGTCATTCCCGTCGAGCCAGAGTCCCTGGAGGTTGAGGGGGAGGCTGCCGCGGGATCCCGAGATCATCAGGTAGCGGCCGAACTGGAGGTAGGCGGCCTCGAGTTCGGGGTCGGGTGTCCTGTCGCGGGCGCGTGCGGCGAGGCGTTCCCAGGTGTCCAGGGAGCGTTGTCCGGCGGTGGACGTGCCGAGCGAGAGGTCCAGTTGACCGTAGAGGGCTTGGTAGTCGGCGGCGTGGGTGCGCAGCAGTGTGCCTGCCGGATGGGCGGCGGCCGCGCGGACCTTCGTACGGGCCAGCTTCTCGGGGTCCAGGGACGGGTCGCGGTACTTCGCCCGGGCGTCGGGGGCATAGTCGGTACCGCCGCTGACCACCACGGTGAGGTCGGTGCAGCCGGAGAAGTCGATCCGCGCGCCGTCGACCCGGACCCGGCCGCCGGTGCCGTGCGCCGTGACGGCGGCGCCGTAGCGCAGGCCGTTCGGGAAGGACCCGCCGAAGGACTCCGCTCCCCCGCCGGTCTCGCCGTGGGTGCCGTCCAGTGTCACCGACCCGGTGTACCGGCCGCCGCCGCTCTGGGTGAAGTGCAGGACGATCACGTCGTCGGGCCGGCTGGCGAAGATCTGCCGCCGGTACGTCACTCCGGAGCGGACGTAGCTGGTCGTGAGCAGCGCCTCGGAGAGGTCGAGGGTACGGCGGTACCCGTTGACGGCGGACAGGTCGTGGTCGGGGATGTCCACGGTGAGCCGGGCCAGCAGGGTGAAGGAGCCGAAGTCGGCCCGGCCGTAGGGGAACTGGCCGTCGGCGTCCAGCTTGTCGTTGAGGCCGCCGGTCCACAGGGTGGCGTCGGTGATCAGGAGGAGTTCCCGGCCGGGGTCGTTGCCCGCCAGGGCGCCGAGGCGGCCGTTGCCGACGGGCAGGCCCTGTTCGATCATGGAGTGGTCGTCGGCGGGGGCCTGCCACCACAGCCGGTGCCGGGCGGCGTCGGCGGGCCGCGGTGCGGCGGTGGGCCGCAGCGGCGCGGCGGAGGCGGTGAAAGCGGGCAGGCCGGCGAGGGCGGCGGCGGTGAGACCGGCGGCGAGAAGGGTGCGTCTGCGGGGGTCTGTCGGGTGGGGGTTCATGGCGGCTCCGGAGGTCCGAGGGTGCCTGGGGCCCGGGTGCGGAACCGGGCCCCAGGGTGTCGTCAGGAGGTCTTCGGTACGTCGATCCGGTCGATGTCCGGCGCGTAGCCCGAACCGCTGTCGAAGGTGACCGTGTTGGCGCCCGCCTTCAGCGTTACCGGCACATGCACGCGGGCGACGGTCCCCCAGTCGCCGGTCGCGGGGAACGTGTGGCGGGTGGCGCCGGCGCCGTTGGCGGAGACGCTCGCGGGCCGTGCGTCGCCGCTGATGTAGGCGACCTCGATCTGATAGGTGCCGGGCTTGTCGACGACGACACCGGTGAAGGTCAGCTTGCCGCCGAGGTAGAGGTTGCCGACCTTGCGGTCGCCCGAGCAGGCGGAGCAGTCGGCGACGGAGGCGTTGCCCGCGAGGGTGTTGGCAGCGGCCTCGGCCTCGTGGCCGGTCCGCTGGAGCGCGCTGCCGCGCGGGGTGACGGTGAACAGGCGGGAGCCGTGCGCGGGCAGCGCCTGGGTGATCCTGTTCGTGTACGTGCCGAGGTTCTCGTGGTTCCACAGGTCACGGACGGCCGCCTCGCCGGCGAAGCCGAGCGTCGCCCAGTCGGCGCTCACCGGGGCCGGTGCGTCGGCCAGGTTGAACAGGGCGACGGTGTAGGTGCCGTCGGGGTTCTTCGCGGCCCACACCCGTTGCGGGTCGGACGCGGTGACCGGGTGCGCGGGCGGTGCGTCACCCTGGTTGACGGCGATGACCTCGCGGTTGGTCAGCAGCGACAGTCCGTAGGAGTCCAGGCGGGTGAGGTCGTCGCCGGTGTAGAGCGGCGACTTGGCGACGGCCCACAGGGTGGCGTAGGTCTGCCGCTCGGCCTTGGTGAGGCCGTCCATCGCGCCGTTGCCGACGTCGAGCGAGTCGAGGTCGTTCCAGCCTCCGGGACCGGCGTGCCGCGTCCAGGCGGGGATGTCGTCGAAACGGTCGTCGACGGAGTTCTCCCAGGAGACCAGGGTGTTGCAGTAGCACTCGACATCGGTGTCGATGCGCCAGCCGTCGGAGTACTTCTTCCAGTCGGCGGCGTGACCGATGTCGAGGGACCAGGACACCTCCAGGTGGATCGGGCGTCCGGTGGCGGCGATCGCCTTCTGCCAGGCGGCGACGTCGGCAACGTTGTCGTAGTTGTCGCCGCTCTTGAAGGAACCCGGGCCGACGCCGTCGAGCTTGAGGAAGTCGTAGCCCCAGTCGGCGAACATCCGCGCCTGGGAGTCGATGTACTTCTGGGCGCAGGGGTCCGAGAAGTCGATTTTGTAGGCGCTGTCCCAGCCGTTGGTGGTGCGCAGATCGTCGTGGACGATGTCGGCCGTGGTGCAGCCCTCGGCGTTCCGGATCGGGGCCCTGCCGTCGGCGTAGGCCTCCTTCTCCAGGCCGGCCGGCAGATAGATCCCCGCCTTGAGGCCCTTGGCGTGCACGTGGTCGGCGACGGCCTTCATGCCCCGGGGGAAGCGCTGCGGGTCCGCCTTCTGCCGGGCGTACTGGTCGAACTGCGGCTTCCAGGCCTTGTCGCGCCACCAGCCGGCGTCGATGTTGACGTACTCGTAGCCGTACTTCTTCAGCTTCGCGGCCAGGGCGTCGGTCTGCTTCAGGACGTTGGCCTCGGTGAGGTAGCTGTAGTCGCCGTCGGGGTTGAGGCCCGGGTACTTGGAGGACTGCATGCTCCAGCTCGACCAGCCCATGTACGGCTTGGCGGCGGAACCGGGCGCGGCCGTCACGGCGGTCCCCGGGTGGGCGGTTCCGGCGTGGGCTGCGGGGGCGACGGTCGCGGTGCCCAGGGCGAGGGCCAGGACGACGACGGCTCTCAGAGAGCGTGCGGGCAGGACGGAGTACGAGGGTGACCGCATGGGTCTGACCTCCTGGGGTGGGGTTCGGCGGGACGGCCTCGAGGTGGCGCGGTCGTGGCCGTGGCGATGACAGGGCCGCCGGCGAACGGGCGCCGGAGGGTGCGGTGGACGCTGCCGTACGGTCAGTTCGGCTCGGTGATGAAGGACTGGATGGCGGTGGCCGCGGCGCCACGCGCCCACTCCTCGAAAGGCAGCGGGCGGGTCTGCAGGTCGCACTGCGCTGCGGAGCCGAACGCGGCCGCGGCGAAGGCGCTGCGGATCTGATCGGCGAACAGGTCGTAGGCGGCCAGGCCCTCGCCGGAGATGACGACGCGTTCGGGGCCGAGCAGGTTGGCCACGGTGGCGATGCCGCGGCCGATCGCCTCCCCCGCCCGTGAGTACGCGTCGCGGGCATGGGCGTCGCCCCGGCGGGCGAGGTCCACGGCCTCGGTGGTGTCGGCGACCTCGACACCGGTGCCTGCGCGGATCCGGGCGAGGATCGCGGGGTCCGCGGCGATCGCCTCGACGCAGCCCCGGTTGCCGCAGTGACAGAGCGGCCCGTTCGGGTCGACGGTGACATGCCCGATCTCGCCGGCCACGCCGTGCGCTCCGGCGACCACCCGGCCGTGCACGACCAGGCCGCAGCCGACACCGGCGCCGACGGTCACCACGGCGAAGTTCGACAGGCCCACTCCGGCGCCGAACCACTGCTCGGCGACGGTGAGGGCCCGTACGTCGTTGTCGACGGTGGCCGGCAGACCGGTGACGGCGCAGGCGAGTTCGGCGAGCCGCACGTCGCGCCACTCCAGGAACGGCGAGTAGCGCACCACTCCCTCGGCGCGGTCCACGTCGCCGGAGACGGCGATGCCCAGGCCCATGACGCGCACGCCGTAGCCGTCCGCCTCGGTCAGCAACTCCCGCACGACCTCCGCGGTCGCGGCCAGGACCGCCTTGGGGGCACGGTCGGCCAGCGATGCGTGCCGGGCGAGCAGGGTCCGGCAGCGCAGGTCCGTGAGCACGCCGAAGATCTCGTCACCGGTCAGCTTGAGCCCGAGGAACAGCGCGCGGCCCCCGTCGACCCGCACCAGGTTCGCGGGCCGCCCGAGCGCCGGGCGGGCCTCCGGGTCGGCGTCCTCGACCAGGTATCCCGACTCGATCAGGGGCCGCACCGCCTTGGTGACGGCCGCCGCAGACAGACCGGCCCGCCGGGCCAGTTCCAGGCGGGTGAGCGGACCCTGGGACAGAACGGTGGTGAAGATCTGGGCAGCGGCCGGTGTTCCGGCGGGGAACGTCTCGGTGGGGTGCGAGGCGAAGGACGAGGCCATGCCCGGAACCTAGGGCTCTTATTTTCCGCTGTCAATGAAAGAAGCAGGAATCGCCTTAAGGTTCGCTGTGAGCCTGGACTTCCTTGCAATGGACCCGTGGCACCGGGCTATTGACGTGCGATCAAAGCCAACCTGGGCCCAGGCCGCCGGGTCTCGGGCCTGGGGCGCCGGGCCTGGGGCGCCGGGCCTCGGACGCCGGGCCTCGGGCCTCGGGCCTGGGACGCCGGGCGCCGGGCCTCGGGTCTCGGGTCTCGGACGCCGGCCTCGGGCCTGGGGCGCCGGGCCTCAGACGCCGGACCTCGGACGCCGGCCTCAGGCCTCAGGCCTGGGGCGCCGGGCCTGGGACGCCGGCCTCAGGCCTCAGGCCTGGGGCGCCGGGCCTCGGGCGCCGGGCCTCGGATGCCGGACCTCGGATGCCGGACCTCGGCCTGGGGCGCCGAGCCTCGGGCGTTGATGTCAGCGTCGCGTGCGCAGGCGGGCCAGCAGGCCGCGCGCCTGGGCGCGACGGCGCGGGTCGGCCGCCGCACGTCGTGCCTGTTCCATCGTGCGCCGCCCCTGGGGGCTCCTGGCGAACTCCTTGATGCGCTGGATGACGCTCATCGCTCTCCTCCCGTTGCCTGTCGGCGTTCTGTCTCCGCAACTGTCTCCGCCGGTCGTCCGGCTACCCCCGAACGGGCCGATCAGGCCGGCCTGTCGCAGGACGCAGGGGCCGCTCCCCCGCCGCCCGTCCGGTCAGCCCGCACATCCGGTCACGCCGCGCGTCGCCGCGCCGTCGTCGTCCGCACCGGCGGCGCGGCCGCGGGGCGGGCGGCTGCGGGGCGGGCGGCTGGGGCCCGGGGGCGGGCCGGGCGGACCCGGTAGGTCGTCTTCGTCGGATCCGTGACGGGGTCGCCGACGGTGATCCGCCCGGCCGCGAACAGCTCGTCGCACTGGGCGGTCGGCAGGGCGACATAACAGCCTCCCCGGCCGCTGCCGGCGTCCAACGGCCGCCAGTAGCCGTACACACGGCGTCCACTGGCGTGCTCGGTGACGAACACCGGTGTGCGCGGATCGGAGACGATGCGCAGCACGTCGGTACCGGCGCGGCCCGGCGATCCGCTCGCGCCGGACGACGGTCCGCTCGGGCGGCGCGACGCCGACGGCCGCACGTCCCGGGCCGCGCCGCCGTCGTCCGGGGGGCCCGGTCGCCGGGCCGGACGCACCCCTTCCTCGCGGCCGCCCGTGAGCGGGCTCCGGGGGCGCGGCACGCCGGCCGCGAGGGCGGCCGTACCCGCCGCGCCGAGCATGGCCTCGTACCCGCGCTGCCGACGGTGAACGTCGGAACGTACGTCGAGGACCTGCGGCTGGACGGCGGTGGGCGACATCATCGGTGACCTTTCCTCGGCAGGGACATGAGACCGACTACCCGCAAGAGCCGAAGTTGATCTCATGTGAGGCATCCTTCATCACGGCACTGACATTGATGCCGATACTCAGGCCCCGGTGGCCGTGGCTCGGGCACTGACCGACGTCCTGGCGCCGGGCCTCGGGCCCAGGCGCCAGAGCGTTCACCGTGAGGGGACACGAGTCGGTGATCACGGCTCGGTACGGGGTAGACGGAGCGGCATGGCAGAGGTGATCCAGGCAGGCTGGTGGGGACTGGTGGCGGGCTCCGCGCTGCTGCTGGGAGCGGCGCTCGGTTACGGCGTGCGCGTGCCGCAGAAGGTCATCGCCCTGGTGATGGCCTTCGGCGCCGGCGTACTGCTCTCGGCCGTCTCCTTCGAGCTGATCGACGAGGCCTACGACGAGGGAGGGCTGGGCCCGGCGGTCATCGGAACCCTGATCGGGGCGACCGCCTACACGGTGGGCAACCTGTGGCTGGCGCGCCGAGGCGCCCGTCATCGCAAACGGTCGGGTCACCACTCGGGGCAGGCCCAGCCCTCCGAGAAGGAACAGAGCGGATCGGGCCTGGCCCTTGCCCTCGGCGCGCTGCTCGACGGCATCCCGGAGTCCGCGGTCATCGGCGTCAGCCTGCTCGACGGAGGCGCGGTCAGCGCGGTCACCGTGACGGCGGTGTTCATCAGCAACATCCCCGAGGGGCTGTCCAGTTCGGCCGGTATGCGGAGGGCGGGACGCGGCAAGGGGTACGTCTTCGGCGTGTGGGGGGCCATCGCCGCCGCGAGCACCGCCTCGGCGGTGCTCGGCTACACGGTGGTCGGAGGCTTCTCGACGGCTGTGATCGCGGCGGTGACGGCGGTGGCCGCGGGCGCGATCCTGGCCATGATCGCCGACACGATGATCCCCGAGGCGTTCGAGGAGGCGCACCTGGCGATAGGACTGGTCACCGTCAGCGGCTTCCTGATCTCCTTCGCGCTGTCCCACATGTGAGCGGCGGCGGCCGGATCCCGGCACATGTCCGGGCTGTCCACGGGGCGCCTGACGCCGACGGACCGGGGAAGAGCCTGCTAGACCTCCCCAGGCGTCACCGCCCTTCCCCGGTCGGCAGGCATCGGCTACCCGGATGCCGTGATCTCATGCCCGGTGCCGGCCGGTGATTGCGATCACTCCCATGACCTCGGCCGTTTGTGGGGACTCCACACTTTTCTGAGAAAAGTCCGATATGTGACGAATCCATACATATGCAATGCAGGGCCGGATACTCGGGTGGAATGGTAAGGACACTACGGAACGGACGGCACGGTGGGCGCGTCGCCGCCGATCATGAGGACGAGACCGGGCGGGCCCCGGAGGCGGGGCCGGACGAGCAGGTCGAGCGGCGGGCACCGGACAGTCCGACCGACCTGCCCAAACACTCCTGGACAGCGGTGCTGAAGGGCACCCTGAAGGAGTTCAAGAGGGATGAGCTGACCGACCGGGCAGCCGCCCTGACCTACTACGGGATCCTGGCGCTGTTCCCGGCGATGCTCGCGCTCGTGTCGTTGCTGGGCATCGTCGGCAAGTCGGCGACACAGCAGGTGCTGGACAACATCCAGAAGCTCGCCCCGGGTCCCGCGCAGGACGTCCGGCGCAACGCGGTGCGGCAGATGCAGGGGAACGGCGGACTGGGTTCGCTCATGGCCATCGTGGGTCTGGTGCTCGCGGTGTGGTCGGCCTCCGGCTATGTCGCCGCGTTCATCCGCAGCGCCAACGCGGTCTACGACATCCCCGAGGGCCGCCCGGTGTGGAAGGTGCTTCCGGTGCGGGTCGGTGTGACCGTGGTCCTCATGGTGATGGCCGTGATCAGCGCGCTGATCGTGGTGTTCACCGGCGGACTCGCCCGGCAGGCGGGCACGGCGCTCGGGGTCGGTGACGCGGGACTCACGGTGTGGTCGATCGCCAAGTGGCCGGTGCTGGTGGTCCTGGTGACGATCATGATCGCGCTCCTGTACTGGGCGACGCCCAACGCCAGGGTGCGCGGCTTCCGCTGGGTCACGCCGGGCAGCTTCCTCGCGCTGCTGATCTGGATGGTCGCCTCCGCCGGGTTCGCGCTCTACGTGGCCAACTTCGGCTCGTACAACAAGACCTACGGGACGCTCGCGGGCGTGATCGTCTTCCTGGTGTGGCTGTGGATCACCAATCTGGCGATTCTCCTGGGTCTGGAGTTCGACGCGGAGCTGGTGCGCCAGCGCGCCGTCGCCGGGGGCCACCCGGCCGACGCCGAGCCGTACGTCCAGCCGCGCGACACCCGGAAGTGGGACGAGGAGGACCGCCGCCGCCTCGGATCGTGAGGCGGTGGAGCGGCTCGACCGGTCCGGCGAGGCCCTTCGTCGATCATCCGGGACGAGCAGCACCACGACCCCCTGCTCCCGGCCGTGCCGTTCGAAACCGGCCGGGAGCAGGGGTCATTCCGTGCCCGGGAGGCGTGGGTCCGGGTCGCGCGCAAACCGTGAGTGTCAGCGGGTCACCACGTGCCGTGCGTCGGGGGACGCGGTGGGTCATTGTGAGCCCCCGCCCGGGGATCACGCTCACGCCGCCGGCGCCCGGTGTGTACCTGGGCTCCTCGGACATCGGCTACGTGAGCACGCGCGTGCCGGCCGCCCCGCCCCTTCGTGGCGATCATGGACGAGAACGGCTCCGACCACACCCCCGGGTTCGCCTCCGACGCCGCCGAGCGGGCCCGCCGGGTCCTGCGACCGTCACGGAGGCCCTCGCCCGCACGGCGCTGGACGTGCTGCACGACGCGGACCTGCGCGGCGAGGCGCGGACGGGACACCGCGCCGCCGCCGGGACCCCCGCCCGCTGAACGCGGCGCGCACGGGCGGGGCCGTGGCGTGACGTGGTTGACCACCGTCGATATGGGCACTTGGCGGACACGTATCAGCGACTGCGGGAGGTACACGGTGGCGGTGCGGCATCGGTTGATCAAAGCAAGTCCACGGACGGTGTGGGCCGTCCTCGCCGACGGCGACCGCTACGCGGAGTGGGTGGTGGGCCCGTCGTCGTCCCAGCAGCGGGAGGGAGACTGGCCCCAGGTCGACTCCACGATCGCCTACGAGATCCGGATCGGCCCTGTGAGCCTGACCAACGAGACGGTCGTGCGGCGTTGCGAGGAGCCGCACGTGCTGGAGTTGGAGGCGCGGGCGGGCGTGCTGGGCACGGCACGGATCGCCTTCGAGCTGCGGCCGTGGGGCCGCCACTGTCTGGTGATCCTGGACGAGCATCCGCTGCAGGGCGTCAGCGGGCTGCTGCACAACGCGGGCGTGGAGGTGGTGTCCCAGATCCGGCACCGGGCCCTGCTCGGCCGACTGGCCAGGGTCTGCGAGTCCGAGGCCCACGCCGGACGGTCCGACGGCGGCCGGGAGACGCCGGTGGCGGCCCGGTCGCAGGCCGAGGGAGGCGCCGGTGCCTGACGCGGTGGTGATCGGGGCCGGTCCCAACGGGCTGGTCGCGGCGAACCTGCTGGCGGACGCGGGCTGGAGCGTCGAGGTCCTCGAGGAACAGCCGGAGCCCGGCGGCGCGGTGCGGCACGACCGGTCCGTGGATCCCGACTTCGTCCACGACCTCTTCAGTTCCTTCTACCCGCTGGCCGTCGCCTCCCCGGTCCTGTCCGCGCTGCGGCTGCACGAACACGGTCTGCGCTGGCGCCACGCGCCCAGCGTCCTGGCCCATCCCCTCACGGACGGCAGCTGTGCGGTCCTCGACCGCAGGATCGATGTCACCGCCGACTCCCTGGACGCCTTCCACGCCGGGGACGGGGCCGCCTGGCGCCGACTGCACGAGGTCTGGGACCAGCTCCGCCCGGGCATCCTCGGCGCACTGTTCACCCCGTTCCCTCCGGTGCGGGCGACGGCCCGGCTCGCGGCCCGGCTGCGCGCCGCCGGGGGACTGCGCATGGCCAGGACCCTGGTGCTGCCGGTACGGCGGATGGGCGAGGAGGAGTTCCGGGGCGAGGGCGGCCGGCTGCTCCTGGCCGGCAACGCCCTGCACGCCGATCTCGCTCCGGAGGCCGCGGGCAGTGGCGGCTTCGGCTGGCTGATGTCCATGCTCGGACAGTCGTACGGCTTTCCCGTGCCGGCCGGCGGCTCGGGTGCCCTCACGGAGGCCCTGGTCCGACGGCTGCGCGCCCGGGGCGGCACCCTGCGCTGCGGGCAGCGGGTCAGCCGGATCGTGGTCCGTGACGGGCGGGCCGTGGGGGTGCGCACCACCGACGGGGAGCTGATCGCCGGGCACCGCGCCGTGCTGGCCGACGTGTCCGTCCCCGCGCTGTACGGCGCACTCCTGGAGCCGGAGCATCTGCCGCCCCAGGTGCTGGCCGACCTGGAACGTTTCCAGTGGGACTTCGCGACCTTCAAGGTCGACTGGGCCCTCGACGGGAAGGTGCCCTGGCGGGCCGGGGCGGCGCACCGCGCCGGAACCGTGCATCTGGCCGACGGCATGGACGAGCTCACCCGGTTCGCGTCCCAGATCGCCATGCACCAGGTCCCGGACCGCCCCTTCTCGCTGTTCGGCCAGATGACGACCTCCGACCCCGGGCGCTCCCCCGCCGGCACCGAGTCGGCGTGGGCCTACACCCATGTGCCCCAGCGGGTCGACGGGGACGCCGGCGACGAGGGACTCACCGGCAGCTGGGACGCGAGCGAGCAGGAGCTGATGGCCGACCGGGTCGAGCGTCAGGTCGAGCGATTCGCTCCCGGCTTCCGGTCCCTGATCCGCGCCCGTCGCGTCCTCGCCCCGCCCACACTCCAGTCCCTCGACGCCAATTTGCACGGCGGCGCGATCAACGGCGGTACGGCCGCGCTCCACCAGCAGCTCTTCTTCCGCCCCCTGCCCGGCAGCGGGCGCCCGGAGACCCCGGTGCGCGGGCTGTTCCTGGCCTCCGCCGGCGCCCATCCCGGCGGGGGTGTGCACGGCGCGCCGGGAGCGAACGCCGCACGCGCGGCACTGCGGCGGCACCGCCCGACCGGCGGAACGTATGTGCAGCGGGTGCTCGCCCGCCGGGATCGCACGGGTGCCAGAAAGCCGTCCGCCGGCTGACGGGCACCACGCCCCTCGGCGTGGGGACGAGCCGCCGCGCAGGTGCCCGGGGCCCGTTGAGGCCACCCAGGGCCGTCGAGGAACGGAGCAGGCCGTGCATGACAGTCCCCTCAAGGACCGCACCGTCGTGGTGACGGGAGCCGCCCGCGGGGTGGGAGCGGCGCAGGCGCGCGAGCTCGCACGCCGGGGTGCGCGCCTGGCGCTGATCGGCCACGAGCCGGTGGCGCTGGCGTCCGTTGCCGCGTCCCTGCCCACTCCCGCGCTGGTCGTCGAGGCAGACGTCACCGACGGCGGGGCACTGGAGCGGGCGGCCGCGGTCGTCCGCTCACGGCTGGGCCCGCCCTCGGTCGTCGTGGCCAACGCGGGGATCGCGCAGGGCGGCCCGTTCGCCTCGGCGGACATGGCCTCCTGGCGGCGGGTGATCGACGTCAACGTCACGGGCAGCGCCCTTACGGCGCGCGCCTTCCTGCCGGATCTGGTGGAGACGGCGGGCTACTACCTCCAGATCGCCTCGCTGGCCTCGATCGCGGCGGCCCCCCTGATGAGCGCCTACTGCACCTCGAAGGCCGGCGTGGAGGCCTTCGCGCACGCCCTGCGGGCCGAGGTGGCCCATAAGGGCGTGGCCGTCGGCATCGCCTACCTGAGCTGGACCGACACAGACATGATCCGGGACGCCGACCGGCATGCGGTGCTGCGCGAACTGCGCGCCCGTATGCCGCCACCGCTCCGGAGCGTGCTCCCGCCCGAGCTCGTCGCGGCCCGGCTCGCCACGGCCGTGGAACGCCGGCGCACCGCTGTATACGTCCCCGCCCCGCTGCGCCTGGTCCAGGTGTCGCGCGCCGTGGTGCCATCACTGGTCATGCGCCGGTCCCGGCGCGCGCTGCCCCGTCTGGAGGCCGCCGACCGGTTGCGTCCCACCGGGCTGCTCGGCGCCGGCGGCCGAGCAGACGACGCGGCGGCGCAGCCGCGTTACCCGCCGAACGGGCGGTGAGCGGCCCCCTCGCAGGCGCGCGGGCCTCCGACGGCGACCCGTCGCCGGTTCTCACCCGCCGGCGGACCGAACACCGGATCCGTTGCGTCCCTTGCTTCTGCTTCACACGCCCACTTCTCGACGACGGACGCACAGGCTCGGCGAAGTACGCGTAGCCGTCCGGGCGGGGTGTTGTGGACGTGGGCGGACAGCCGGAGGCAGCCGAGTACGTCGAAGCTGGTGAACGCGGCTCCCCCACCCGGTCGGCGGTCGCGCGGTCCCGCAGGGCGTCCGCCGCGACCCGGGTCGCGCCCGGGCCCTCGGACAGCCGGACCGGTCGATGCCGGGCAGGCTCACGACAACCGGGCACGTCCGCCCTCCGGACGGACGGCTCAGGAGAAGAACCCTCGCGGCGCGGGCAGGCCGGGGGTGAAGGAGGAGGGGGAGGGGGCGCTCATGACGCGGTCCAGGTCCCGCTTGATGCGTTCGGCCTCGCCTCGTACCTGAGCGGGAATGTCGCCCCGTTCGGTGATGAGGCGGTGGTAGATCGGGGTGTCGTCGAAGACGGGGATCACCGAGGTGGCTCTGCTTTCGTGGACGGTCGGGCAGGCCGACGTGACAGGACTTGCTTCGGACACGGCCGACGATCCCACAGGGCGAACCGGCGCTTTTGTGACGTCTCCTGACGGTCCGACAGCCGACCCGCCCGCGGTGACGTCATCGTATTGTCCCCGATGGGCCGGGCGAGGGCGACCACCGGGGCACGGAAGCGATGGCGGTGGACCGCGAACAGGGTCCCCCGGCGCGCCCCGGCCACCCTCGGCGAGGCGCCTTGCCGTCGGCATCCCCTTCGTCCGGCGTCACCACGGCAGGGGGCCGTCCGCCGCGCAGGCCCGGCCGGCGAGTCCCTCGGAAACCGGTTCCGGGCGCAGCAGTTGGGCGACGATCGAGGCGGTGGCGCGGTGCCAGTCGGCGGCACGCCGGAGCATGGCGTGGTCTCCCCCGCGGACGAGGACGAGGCCTGCCTGCGCCGCCGTCCGCCGGGCCCGGCGGACGTAGTCCGCGGACTCTCCGGCATCGGTCACCCGGTCGCGGTCTCCGTGCAGCACGACGATCCTCGTCCCGCCGAGATGGGCGACGGGTTCGCCGGGCGGGCACCAGGGCGCCAGAGCCAGCACACCGCTCACCGCGGGATCGGCCGCCGCCCGCAGCGCCGCTCGGGCGCCCATCGAGTGGCCCACCAGGGTCACCGGCACCTCGCCCACAGTCCGGCGCAGCTCGTCGAGGGCTCGTACGGTGTCCTGTACGGGGTCCGCGGTCGTGTTCCAGCCCCGGTACCGGTAGCGCACCTCGCCGAACAGCACGTCCTGACGGTCCGTCGCGGCCACGGCCGCCCGCAGGACCGGACGCATGCGCAGGGCGGCCGGATGCCAGCCCCGCGACGCCTCCCGGCCGTGTTCCCGGCCACCGTGCAGCACCACGACCGCGGCACCCGGCCGGCCGACCGGCCGGTGCCGCACCACCAGCGCTGACGCGCTCCCGCAGCCGGCTCCTCTCTCACGTCCTGCCCCGCCTTGCCCGGCTCCGGCTCCCTCTTCGCCGCCTGCTTCTTCCTGTTCCACTCCGCCGCCCCTCTCGCCTCGCGCCCGGATCTTCTCGGCGACGACCGGTTCAGTCAGCCACGAACTCCGGGTCCCACGGCCTCGGTCCCGCACCGGCCTGCCAGTGCCGGAGGTCCTCACCGTCAACGCACACGATGCCGCACTGCTGCGCGTACTCCACGGCGGGCGCCGTGAAGTCGCCGGTCGTGACGACGACCGCGACCTCGGCCCCGTGCACGGTGTAACACGTGCCACCGAAACGCTGCATGTCCTGGGAGCCGACGCGGTTCGTATCGCTGTACCGCTTGCACTGGACGACGAGCAGACGCCCGTCCGGCGCCCTGCCCAGGACATCGGCGCCCAGATCACCGGCCCCGCCGACGACTTCCACATCGGTGCAGCCGTCGCGTCGGCACAGCTCGGCTATCGCCTGTTCGAACTCGTAGGGGTCCAGCTCCTCGTAGACGATCGCCTCGGCGGCCGCCGCGTCATCGAGCGGCCGATCGAGGGGCTCGGTGAGCTGGACCGTCCGGGCGATGCCGTCCGGTCCGCCGGACGGAGGAACCGGCGGCACGGTCTCGAGAGCCTCCACCACCGTCTCCGTGGCCACTTCCAGGGACTTCGCGGCGCGCCGCGCGACTCTCGCCGCCGACAACCTGCGCCGTCCGCGGCGGCCGGCGACGACACCGGCAGCGCCGACGAGCACCAGCGCGACGGCCCACCCGGGGCGGTGCTCCGCCGCGGCGGTGGCGGTGCGGGCGACCATGACCAGCAGTGTCAGGAGGATGGCGAGAAGCACGAAGTACACGGCCGTGGACCGGAGTTCGAAGCGACCCGGACTACGCACGGCCTGCGGAGCACTTGGGGGTACGGTCATGGCGGTGCTTCCTCCCGGGTCCGTCAACGAAGATCATCAAGCTTGTGCCCAGGTCCCGGAGGTTCTATCGGAAGGGCGGGGAGGTACGCGGTCGTCTCCTTTCCGGAGCCCACGCCGCCGCGTCCGTCAGTCGTCGGGGATGCCGGTGCCGCTGAGGGCCGGGACGGTCCTCTCCGGGCGGACGAGGGAACGCGCACCGAGGCGGAACTGGTCGATTCCGGCGACGACCGTCCGGCCGGCCCGGGTACGGCCCCGGACGCTGATGCCCTGGCGGGTGCTGGGCCGCCAGGTGCTTTCGTCGACGACCAGGGGATTCCAGCCGGCTTCCTACTCGAAGCCCGTAGGGGTGCGGGCACAGTGCGCCCGCCCGCACGGCGCGCCGGTGCCCGGCTCTTCGTCGGGCTCGTCCAGCCCGGGACCGACCGACAAGATCCCGGTGCACGCGCCCCGTGGGTCCGGGGACGGGCGGTTACGGCTTGCGGCCCACTCCGCAGTAGGCGTCGACCGCCGCGGCGAAGTTGGCCGGATCATCGGGGTGCGCACGCCACTTCGTCACCTGGACGATCCCGGGTTCCACCAGCTCCAGCCCGTCGAAGAAGCCGCCGATCTCCTCGATGGCGCGCACGTGGTACGGCACGGCACCGCTCGCGTTGTACGCCTCCGAAGCGGCGATCATGCCCGCGCTGGTGGCCGTGCTGTCGCTGATCACCAGATGGCTGCCCGAGGGGAGACCGGCCATGAGCCGCCGGACCAGGTCACGCGCCTGTTCGTAGTCGGCGACATGGCCGAGCGTGTTGAGGATCATCAGGGCAACCGGCCGGGAGAGGTCGAGCGTTCCTTCGGCGGCCCGCAGAACGGCTTCCGGGTCGTACAGGTCCGCGTCGAGATAGGCGGTCCTGCCTTCCGGCGTGCTCGTCAGCAGGGCGTTCGCGTGGGCGAGGACGACGGGGTCGTTGTCGACGTACACGATCCTGGCGTCCGGGGCCACGCGCTGGGCCACCTGGTGGGTGTTGTCGGCGGTGGGCAGACCGGTGCCCACGTCCAGGAACTGGCGGATGTTCCGCTCACCTGCGAGGTGCCGCACCGCACGCCCCAGAAAATGTCTGCTGGTGACCGCCACGTCGACGAGGCCGGGGAAGATCTCCTTGATCTGGTCCCCGATCTCCCGGTCGACCTCGTAGTTGTCCTTGCCACCGACGAAGTAGTTCCAGAACCGGGCCGAGTGCGGCTTGGACGTGTCGATCCGGCCGGGCGCTCCGGCGGTCACGGCGTTCTGGGCGGTGGGGTCCGACACGGCAATGCCTCCTGCACGGGTACGTTGATGATCAGAGCACCAACGTAGGCGAACTTTCCTTCCGCGCAGGGCAGTTGAGAGCGCTTGCTATCCCCTGACATGCTGTTTCGGCCATGTGGGGCAGCCCGCCGGGGGCGGGTGGTGATGCAGGCAGCGGTGGTGGTTCAGGTGGTGCTGGTTCAGCTGGCGGTGTAGCCGAGTTGGCGCCTCATGTACGGGGTCATGAGGGTCTTCGCCTTGGCCAGCACGGAGGTGCGGCTGCCGAGTACGGCGCTCTCGCCGCCCGGCACTGGCAGCACCGTGAGCCCGTCGGCGGCGCCGAACGGCACGATGAGCGGGGTGCGTTGGACCGGCCGGTAGAGGCGGGGCTCCCGGCGGTGCCTGCCGGAACTCCTCAGGTGGGCGCGGATGTTGTGGGCGGCGAGATCGGCCTGGGCGAGCGCGACGGGGGTGATCTTGAGTTCGGTGGCGTCGTTCACGTCGCCGACCGCGAACACCTCCGGGCGTCCCTCCACCCTGAGTCTCCGGTCGACCTTGATGTGCCCGGCCGCGTTCAGCCAGTCGCCGTGTCCGCCCAGCCGTAGCCAGAGCGTGTTGGGTGTGGTGCCCGTGGCCCAGAACGAGAGGTCCGCCTCGATGACGTTGCCCCGCGCGTCACGGTAGGTGCCGAAGTCGTTCCCGGGGGACATGAACGAGTCGAGGCGCACCTCCACGTCGTGGGACTCCAGCCAGGCCAGTGCCCTGCGTCCGGCCCGCGCACCGCCGGCGGACTTCAGCAGCGTCGTCCCCGAGTGGGCGAGCGTGACCCGGGCGTCCGGCCTGGCCAGCCGTATCTCGGCGCTGAGCTCGACGCCGGAGGGCCCTCCCCCGACGACCAGGACGTGTTCGGCGGCGGCGACCTTGCGCTGGTGGCCGGCGAAGGACTTGATCGTCTCTTCGGGGGTGGTGCCGGTGAAGCGGGCCGGTTCGGGGTAGTCGGCGCCGGTGGCGATCACGACGACGTCGTACGGGAGCCGTTCGCCCGTCGCCAGCACGACCTGCCGTTCGTCTGTGTCGACGCGGACCGCCTTGCCCACGACCACACGGCCCTCGCGCAGCAACCGGTCGTACGGGATGAAGGGGGTGACCGACCACTCCGGACGCACGCCGGCGCGCAGGGAGGCGATGCGGTGGAAGAAGACCTCCTTGCGGTCCACCAGCGTCACCCGTGCCGTCGTGTCCAGCCGTTTCGCCAGCCGGACGCCCGCGTAACCGCCGCCGATCACCACTATGTCGCCGTCGCGCACGCGCGTCTCCTGTGCCTGGGAGGGGAACGAGCGGCGCGCCGTGGGGGCTTCCTCGGCCGCTCGACTGCCGACGAGCGTAGCGCTTGAACTTTTAAGTTCACGTGGAGCCATGTGCAGCTGTGTGGACGTTCCGTGAAGCCGTACGGGATTCACACGTCCGCGGCCGGGCGCTCAGCAGCGCGGCGGTTCGCTGGTCGTCGGCAGCCGTACGCGCATCGCCGAGGGGCCTCGCTGCGCCCAGGAGTGGTAGGGCACCAGGACGATGCCGGTGCGTACGGCAGCGGGGGCGACGGGCCGGCCGAGCGGCTGGTACGGCCGGGTGACGTCGCGTGATTCGTCTCGTGCGGCGACGAGTTCACCCGGCACGACGACCGTGCCGTCCGGCCCGTCCCGCGGTTCGACGAATCCGGCCTTCCAGCGGTCCAGCGCGAACGGTGTCTACGGCCCCGGTCACAACGGTTTCTTCGAGTCGCCCGACGGGACCGAGGACTGGATCGTCTACCACGCCGACAACTCCGCGGGCGGCGGCTGCGACATGAACCGGACGACCAGGGCCACAGGTTCACCTGGAACGCCGACGGAACGCCGGACTCCGGCGCCCCGGTGGCCCTCGGCGCCACCCCGACCGCCCCCTCCGGGGAGTAGCGCCACGACGGTCACACGGCCTGGTCCCCCAACAACTCTCCAGGGACGGCTGGTTGGGGGACAGGAAGAGTGGTCACGGCCGGCTTGCGGATCAGCAGCAGCGCCGCGTCGTCGTGCAGCCGACCACCGACGTGCGCCAGCAGTTCGTCATGGATCGCGCCGACCGTACGCGCCGGCTCGTCGCAGAGATGACGCGCGAGGCCCTCGACGAGCGGGTAGAACTCCCGGTCGCGGTCACGGGCCTCGATGACGCCGTCCGTGTAGAGCAGCATCTGGTCCCCGTCGCCGAAGGACAGCGTCTGAAGGCTCGGCGTCTGGTCGGTGAGTGCGCGCAGCCCGAGGGGCGGGGCCTGATGCGTGGGCTCCACCGCCGTGACGCCTCCCGAGGCGCCCACCAGCAGCGGTGGCGCGTGACCGCAGTTCACCACTTCCAGCCGGCCGGACCGCGGGTACCCGGCGACCACGGCGGTGACGAAGTCGTCGGTGCCGAGGTTGCGCGCGAGACTCCGCTCGATCCTGTCGACGACGGCGAGGAGATCGGGTTCGTCGTAGGCGGCCTCCCGGAAGACGCCGAGGACGAGCGCGGCGGTCCCCACGGCCGGCAGCCCCTTGCCCCGCACATCACCGACGATCAGCCGTACGCCGTACGGGGTGGGCACCAGCGCGTACAGATCGCCGCCGATCCGGGCCTCCGCGGCGGCCGCGCTGTAACGGACGGCCACCTCGAACGGACCGACGGTCGCCGGCACCGGCCTGAGCAGTGCGTGCTGGGCGGCCTCCGCGACCGACCGGACGTCCGCGAGCACCCGCTCACGCCGTCCGCGCAGCGCGCTGGCCAGGGCACTCGCCAGCGTGACGGCCACCAGGGCGGCCAGTACGGCCGCCACTTCACGGCCGGGAGCGCCGGCCCGGGCGCCGAGCGTCGCGCCGACCACCGCGGCCAGGAGGCCGACGGAGAAGACGCCGCGCGGGCCGTTGGTGGTGGCCGCCAGCGCGGGCCCCGCCGCCAGCAGGGGCAGCCAGATCATTCCCGCCTCGCCGAAGAGGCCGACGAGCATGATGACGAGGAGGATCAGGACCGGCAGCAGCGGACCTGCCACTCGGTATCTGAACGATCTGAACACTCGCGTCGGGCAGTGGTCGCCGCCGTGGTTCCGCGCATGACTCATGCTTCGTCCGCAGTCCTCACCTGTGGGTGCGCCGGGGCACTTCTGAAATGTCCGTTTCCACTAGGGAACGGGATCGCCCCACCGCTCACAAGGATCAGATTTTCAGATAGTGAACGATCACATGGTGAGGGAAAGACCCCTGGTCACGCGGTTCGCGGTCGGAAGCAGCCGCGCCCGCACCTGCTCGAGCCGGGGCAGCCGGTCGGCCGGCAGCGAGACGCCGAGCGAGCCGAGGGTGTCGCCGCTGTAGACGGGCACGGCGACACAGACCGTGCCGAGGGCGTACTCCTCCAGGTCGGTGACGGCGGGCGCCACGGGCGAGGAGTCCAGCTGCCGCAGCAGTTCGGGGGCGCTGGTGATGGTCCTGGGTGTGAGGTCGGCGAGGTGGTGGCGGGAGAGGTAGTCCTTGCGGGCCTCGTCGTCCAGTTCCCGCAGCACCGACTTGCCGAGGGCGGTGGCGTGCCCCGCGTCCTCGAATCCGACCCACAGGTCCACCCGGGGGGCCCGGGGGCCGTCGACGATCTCGGCGACCCTGATCTCGCCCTCCTCGTAGAAGGTGAGGTAGGCCGCGGTCGCGAACTCGTCCCGCAGCGCGGCGAGCACGGGGCGGACCCGGCTGAGCAGCGCCTGCCCACGGCCGGCGGTGTGCAGCGTCTGGAGCCTGTCGCCCATGACGAACCCGCCGTCCGGCAGTTTCCGCAGGTAGCCGTCGTGGACGAGGGTGCGCAGCAGGTGGTAGGCGGTGGCCAGGGGCAGCCCCGTCTCGCGCGCCAGCTGTTTCGCCGGCGCGCCGTTCTCGTGTGCGCTCGCCACCTCCAGCAGGCGGAACGCCCGCTGCACGGAGGTGATGAGCGTGGGCCCGTCCCGCGCACCCATACGACCAGCGTGCGCCAGACACACGGTCCGGGCAAGGCGCGGGACGGAGGGGCCGCCGAGGCGCGCCGTCGCCCGCTCACGGCGGGCCCGGGCGATCCGCCGAAACGCCGGTCGCGCGGATCATCGGCGAGCGGCTCAGCGCCCCGGCCGCTTGAAGTGGGCGTAGGGCGGATACGGCTTGAAGCTGATCATCACCTCCACGGGGTGACCGCCGCCGGGTGGCTGCACCAGCGCCGGAAGCGCGGTCATCAGGGCCGAGTGGCCTTTTTCGACACGCTTCTGCCGCGGGCCCCAGCCCGCCGCGTCGGCGAGGACCGTTGCCGTCACGGCGAAGACGTCCCGGCTGCCGAACAGGAAGAACGTCCGTGCGTGGGTGGCGTGTCGCAGCTCGTCCCGGAAGTCGGTCCGCTGCGAGCGCTCCCGCCAGGAGGCCGCGTCCCGGGCGGTGCGCGCCTCGTCGGTGCCGACGGTCAGCGGAGTGCCGTTCACCAGCCTGCGCCGCAGCTCGGGCCACTTGCTGGGGCGCAGGCCGAGCGTGTGGTGGGCCAGGACGAGGTCCACCGGCTCGCCGATGCCCTCGTCGGGCGGGAGGCTGTCGCGCAGCGGTACGTGGACGATGGTGTGCCGGGAGTAGGCGGCGAAGGAGAACAGGCCCGCGAGCCGGTTCAGCCCGTCGTGGTCGCCGAGCAGCAGGCCGATGGGCTCGGGGGCCCTCAGCGAGGTGTGGCGAAGGGGGTGCCGGGGCTGGACGACACGGTGCTCGTGCGGCCCGGTCCGGGGTCCGAACTCGCGCAGCCTCAGCTGCATACGGAGTGCCTCATGACGTCAGGATCGCGGGCGGCCGGTCTCCTCGGCAACGGGGATTCCGGGGTCCCGCACACGTACTCACCGAACCCCCGCAGCAGGAGCGGCGGTCGTTCCGGTTGACGGCGGAGCGCCCGGCGGGACGACGGCGCCGGCGCCAGGCGATCGACGGGATGGTGTTCCGTGGGCGCACCGGCCCGCTGTCGCCGCACCTGCCGTTCCGGTCGGGAGGCGGAAGCCGGCGATGAGCTCGGCTATCGCACCGGCGGTGAGCTCGGCTGTCGCATCCCGCCGGGAGCCACCGCCGTGCCCAGCAGCGCCGACAGCTGCGGGGAGTACGTGGCGTGCAGGACGAGTGCGGCGCTGCCCACCACCGCCGCGTCCGTGCCGAGCCAGGACGCCTCCACCTCGACGACCCGAACGTGCCGGGACAGCGGCCGGCTCGCCAGCGCGGCGGCGACGACCTCGACGTACCGCGACTCGACGTGCTGGATGCCGTGCCCGCCGAGGACGATCAGATCCACGTCGATGAAGTTCGCGATGTCGACCGCGACCGAGGCGACGTGCTCCGCGGTCTCGTCGATGACCGCCGCCGCGACCGGATCGCCGGCCGCGGCGGCCACCGCGATGGCGGCGTGGTCGACCGCCTCGGGATTCTCGGCGAACACCCGCGCCAGCGCACTGTCCGGGTGCGGTCCGGCGGCGAGCCTGCGGTGCACCTCGGCGACGATGGCCGTGGGGTTGACGAGCCGCTCCAGGCAGCCCCGGTTGCCGCAGTAGCACTCCGGTCCTTCGGGCAGCACCGAGGAGTGCCCGAACTCGCCCGCGTTGAGTGAACCGCCGCGGTACACCTGGTGGTTGAGGATGAGACCGCCGCCGACGCCGGTGCCGAAGAAGAAGTAGGCGAAGTCCGCCACCCCCTTGCCCTTGCCGGACCAGCGCTCGCCGACCGCGGCGGCGGTGGCGTCGTTGTCGAGGGTCACCGGGAGGCCGGTCGCCTCGCTGAGCATGTGCTGCACCGGCACCCGGGTCCAGCGGGCGAGCTGGGGCGCGCCGACGATCGCGCCCGCCTCGAGGTCGATCGGCCCGGGAGTGGCGAGGCCGAGCCCGAGGACCTTGCCGCGGTCGACACCCGTCTCGGCCAGCACGTCGGCGACCAGTTCCGCCATGTCCTGCACGACCCGGGCCGGGTCGGTCGCGGGGTCGGTGGGGCGCTTCTTGACGACCAGCGGCCGGCCGAGCAGGTCGACCACGGTGCAGCTGAGCTCCACGGGATCGAAGTGGAGGCCGACCGCGTTGCCCGCCTCGGCGTTGATCCGCAGGGTGGTGCGGGGCTTTCCGCCGCTGGACACCCTGCTCGCGCCGTCCTCCCGCACGATGCCCTCGTCGATCAGGCGGCGCACGATGCCCGAGACGGTCTGCGGGGTGAGGCCCGTGTGCTGGGCGATCTCGACCCGGCTGATGCCGTCGGCGAGCTGGATCTGGTCCAGGACGACGGCCCGGTTGTATCGCCCGACCCTGGGAAGGTTCGTTCCTGCCTGCCGCACGCACGGTCCTCTCTCGTTACCCCACGCCAACCTATCCCCCGCGGCCCATTGACTTAGTAAAACAAATGGATTTAGTGTCCGGACCCGCAGACGAAATCTCGGACACGACGGCACAGGGCAGTGCCATCGGAGGCAAGTTGATGTCCATGCAATGCCGCAGGCCCGAAGGCACGGGGACGCCTCGGCGCGTTCCCGGCGGTGGGGAGCACCGCTCATGACGCCCACCGCCCCGAACCTGCTGGAGATGCGGTCGATCACCAAGACCTTCCCCGGCGTCACCGCGCTCGCCGACGTCAGTCTCGTCGTGCGGGAGGGTGAGATCCACGCGATCTGCGGCGAGAACGGCGCCGGCAAATCCACCCTCATGAAGGTGCTCAGCGGGGTGCACCCGTACGGCAGTTACACCGGCGAGATCGTCTACCGGGGCGAACAGGTCCGGTTCGGCGACATCCGGGCCAGCGAGCGGGCCGGCATCGCGATCATCCATCAGGAACTGGCCCTGGTGCCCGGTATGTCGATCACCGAGAACCTCTTCCTCGGCAACGAGCCGCGCCGTCGCGGCGGCATCGACTGGAAGACGGCCCAGCGCCGGGCCCTGGAGCTGATGGAGCGGGTCGGGCTCCGAGAGGACCCGGACACCCTGATCAGGGACATCGGCGTCGGCAAGCAGCAACTCGTCGAGATCGCCAAGGCGTTCGCGAAGGACGTGAGACTGCTGATCCTCGACGAGCCGACCGCGGCCCTCAACGAGGACGACTCGCAGCACCTGCTCGACCTGCTGCGCGGATTCCGCGAGCGGGGCATCACCTCGATCATCATCTCGCACAAGCTGAACGAGATCGAGGCGGTCGCCGACACCATCACGATCCTGCGCGACGGCCGCACCATCGAGAGCCTCGACGTGCGGGCCGACGGCGTCAACGAGGACCGCATCGTGCGCGGCATGGTCGGCCGTGAACTCGACAGCCGCTTCCCCGACCGCACGCCCGACCTCGGCGAGGTCTTCTTCGAGGTCCGCGACTGGACCGTGCGGCACCCCGGTTCGGACGAACGGATGGTGTGCAAGGGCTCGACGTTCCACGTCCGCCGCGGGGAGATCGTCGGCTTCGCCGGACTCATGGGCGCCGGCCGCACCGAGCTCGCGATGAGCCTCTTCGGCCGCTCCTACGGCACCTGGCTGTCCGGGCAGATGTTCAAGGACGGCGAGGAGATCCGGCTGAGGACCGTGTCGGACGCCATCGGGCACGGACTGGCCTACGTCAGCGAGGACCGCAAGTCGATCGGCCTCAACCTCCTGGACGACATCAAGACCTCGATGGTGGCCGCCAAGCTGTCGAAGATCGCCCGGCGTCGCGTCATCGACCCCGTGCTCGAGCACCGGATCGCCGAGGAGTACCGCCGGAGCCTGCGGATCAAGACCCCCGGCGTCGACGAGGGCGTCGTCAAGCTCTCCGGCGGCAACCAGCAGAAGGTCGTCCTGGCGAAGTGGATGTTCACCGACCCGGACCTGCTGATCCTCGACGAGCCGACCCGCGGCATCGACGTGGGCGCCAAGTTCGAGATCTACGGGATCATCCAGCGGCTCGTCGCCCAGGGCAAGGGGGTCATCGTCATCTCCTCCGAGCTGCCCGAGCTGATCGGCCTGTGCGACCGCATCTACACGGTGTTCGAGGGCACCATCACCGGCGACGTGGCGCGCCGCGACGCCGAACCGGAACTCCTGATGAAGCAGATGACCGCTACCAAGAAGAGCCCCACTCCATGAGCCGTACGACTGACCTTCAGAAGAACCTCTTCGGGGGCACGACCTCCAACGCCCGCCAGTTCGGCATGATCTCCACCCTGGTGGCGATCGTCCTGCTGTTCCAGATCTGGACCGACGGCCTGACGCTCACCTCCGGCAACCTCATCGCCGTGGTCAGCCAGTACTCCTACATCCTGATCCTGGCCATCGGGATGCTGATGGTGATCGTCGCCGGGCACATCGACCTGTCGGTCGGTTCCGTCGCCGCGTTCACCGGCATCGTCGTCGCGAAGGCGATGCAGGAGTACGACCTGCCGTGGCCCCTGGGCATCCTGCTCGGCCTGTTCGTGGGCGCCGCGATCGGCGCCTGGCAGGGCTTCTGGGTCGCCTACGTCGGCGTGCCGGCCTTCATCGTGACCCTCGCCGGGATGCTGCTGTTCCGCGGCGGCAACCAGTACATCGGCAACGCCGACACGGTTCTGGTGCCCGGGGGCTTCCGCGAGATCGGCGCGGGCTTCCTGCCCGAGGTCGGGCCGGACACCGGCTACAACAACCTGACGCTGCTGCTCGGTGTCGCCGGCTGCGCGGGCGTGGTGTGGCGCGAGTGGAAGGCACGGCAGACCCGCCGGGAGATGAGGGCCGGCACGGCGCCGCTGTGGGTCACGGGCATCCGCATCGCCGTCATGATCGGCGTCATCGTGTTCGCGACGCTCCGCTTCGCCGGCGGCCGGATCGGCACCAGCCTGCCGATCTCCGGCATCATCCTGATCGTTCTGGTCCTCGCGTACTCGCACTACACCCGCAACACCGTCGGCGGCCGGCACATCTACGCCGTCGGGGGCAACGCGCGAGCGGCCGAACTGTCCGGTGTGAAGCTCAAGCGGGTCAACTTCCTGGTCATGACGAACATGTCGGTGCTGGCCGCGCTGGCCGGCATGATCTTCGTCGCCCGGTCCTCGGCCTCCGGACCGCAGGACGGCCTGAGCTGGGAACTGGACGCCATCGCGGCCGTGTTCATCGGCGGCGCGGCGGTCTCCGGGGGCCTGGGCACCGTCAGCGGCTCGATCGTAGGCGGCCTGGTCATGGCACTGCTCAACAACGGCCTCCAACTGGAGGGCGTCGGCTCCGACATGGTCCAGATCATCAAGGGCCTGGTCCTCCTGCTCGCCGTCGCCTTCGACGTCCACAACAAGAGCCAGGGACGCTTCTCGGTCATCGGCACACTGACACGCCCGTTCCGGC
The DNA here is from genome assembly GCF_042737375.1 of Streptomyces sp. NPDC060000. Taxonomy (NCBI): domain Bacteria; kingdom Bacillati; phylum Actinomycetota; class Actinomycetes; order Kitasatosporales; family Streptomycetaceae; genus Streptomyces; species Streptomyces sp. NPDC060000. Next base: position 263,517 of record NZ_JBHWUU010000001.1, on the reverse strand, counting down.
AGGGCGACGCGTCGGCGGCGACGCCACCGGCGGCGCCGAACTCCGACGCCGACAAGGCCGGGATCGCGGGCTGACCGCAGGGCCCGCGCCACCCTCCGCCGCACCCGACGGCACACCGCACTCCGGCAACCAGCACCACACGAAGGGGCCAACTCCACCATGCGCACACTCGTCATCAGAAGCATCGCCGCCGTCGGCGCCGCCGCCCTGCTCACCCTGGGCACGGCCTGCTCCAACGAACGCGAGGGCTCGACCGGCAGCGACGGCTCCGACGGCAAGGGCTTCGCGAAGGACGCCCTGATCGGCGTCGCCCTGCCCGCCAAGACCTCGGAGAACTGGGTGCTCGCCGGTGACCTGTTCAGCGGCGGCCTGAAGGACGCGGGCTTCAAGGCCGACGTCCAGTACGCGGGCGCCTCGACCACCGTCGCCGACCAGCAGGCGCAGATCTCCTCCATGGTCACCAAGGGCGCGAAGGTCATCGTCATCGGCGCGACCGACGCCTCGCAGCTCGCGACCCAGGTGAAGCAGGCCAAGGACGAGGGCGCCACCGTCATCGCCTACGACCGGCTCATCACCAACACCCCCGACATCGACTACTACATCGCCTTCGACAACTTCAAGGTCGGCCAGCTCCAGGGCCAGGCCCTGATCGACGGCATGAAGGCGAAGAAGCCGAAGGGTCCCTGGACGATCGAGATGTTCTCCGGTTCGCCGGACGACAACAACTCCAAGGTGTTCTTCGACGGCGCGATGAACGTGCTGAAGCCCTTGATGGACAAGGGCGACATCGTTGTCGGCTCGGGTCAGACCGCGATCAAGCAGACCGCCGTGCAGGGCTGGAAGGCGGAGAACGCCCAGCAGCGCATGGACTCCCTGCTGACCTCGGCCTACGGCAGCGGCAAGACCCTCGACGGTGTCCTGTCCCCCAACGACACCCTCGCCCGCGCGATCCTCACCTCGGTCAAGGGCGCCGGCAAGCCGGTCCCGGTCGTCACCGGTCAGGACTCCGAGGTCGAGTCGGTGAAGTCCATCATGGCCGGCGAGCAGTACTCGACCATCAACAAGGACACCCGCAAGCTCGTCGCGGAGACCGTCGCCATGGTCAAGGCTCTCCAGAAGGGTGACAAGCCGACCATCAACGACACCAAGTCGTACGACAACGGTGTCAAGGTCGTCCCGTCCTACCTCCTGCCGCCCGTCATCGTGACGAAGGAGAACGCGGCCGAGGCCTACGCGAACGACCCCAAGCTGGCGCCGCTCACCAAGTAGCACCCGCCGCCGACGGGCTTCCACACGGCCGTAGGTCGTGGTGAACCGCCCGGCCGTGTTCAGCCGGGCGGAGGTGTACTCGCACCGTCCGTACCAGCACTGGTAGTTGCCCGGGTCCTCCCGGCGGGCGGTGATCACCAGATGGCCCTGACCGTCCAGGGCCGCGTCGCGGTTGCGCGCGGTGCAGTACTGCCGCTCGTGGCTGCCGACGTTGTCACCGGTCTCGGTCCGCCATCGGGCGCCGTCCACGGCGGAGCCGGCGGGACCGTCGAACTCACCGGAGAAGACGTGACGGCGGCCGACACGACGGCGCGCGCGGAAGGTTCCGCCGCGGATGGAGACGCTCCCTGAGCCGGTCCGGTGGACAGCGACGCGAAGGCGAGGAGTGAGGCCGGCGACAACAGCAGGCGCCGGGGCAGGCGCGGAGAGGCCATGGCCTCTCCCTTCATGGCGCACGACGAATGTCACGACAGCCCATGACATTCGCGGGCGCGGCAGGGCAGCTCGCCGCGGGCCGCGCCACATGGGTGGGGGGGACGAACCAGCCCTGGCGGGGCTTGGTTCACTACGTGATTCAAGACTTGAGTAATGACCCTGCCGGGAGCTTGGTATGGACCAGTTCGACACGCGGAGGCTTCCCGGGCCCCGAAGGGGCAGGATGGGCGCATGAGCGTAGTCAAGATCAACGTACTGACCGTCCCGGCGGAGCAGCGGGAGACCCTCGAGAAGCGGTTCGCCGCACGGGCCCACGCCGTCGAGAACTCCGACGGCTTCGAGTGGTTCGAACTCCTCCGCCCGGTCGAGGGCACCGACACCTACCTCGTCTACACGCGGTGGCGCGACGAGGCGTCGTTCCAGGCGTGGATGGAAGGCCCGATGAAGGCCGCGCACCAGGGCGGCACGGAGGGGGAACGGCCCAGGCCCGCGGCGTCGGGCTCCACCCTCTGGTCCTTCGAGGTGGTCCAGCAGGCGGCACCGAAGGGCGAGTAGGCGGTACCCGGTTCGAGACGACCCCCGGGCCACAGCGAGCGGACCTGCCCCGAGCGCCAGGGATCAGGCCCGCGCGCTGACGGCTCGCCTCTTCACCTGCCGGTCAGCCCGTCTCCACGCCGGCCGGCGTGCTGGCGGAGAAGAAGCCGGGGGCCGTTGTGGAAGGCGGTTTCCCCGGCCGTACCGGCGGGGATGCCGCCCCTCACACGATCGGTTGGCCGATGCCCAGGAGGTTTCCCTCACTGTCACGGAACCAGGCCGCGCGTTCCCCTCGCGCACCCTTGCTCGGGTAGTTGCCGCCGACCTCGGCGATCCCGTCCTTCGTGCCGAGACCGGGGGCGTCGACCTCTTCGAACACCACGCCGCGCCCCCTGAGCTCGGCCACGACGGCGTCGAGGTCGTCGACCTCCCATCCCATCTGCGTGAAGGTGCCGGGCGCGGCTCCGGTCGACTTGAACAGGGCGAACTCCGTCCCTCCGCACCGGTACAGCAGCCCGCCGGGACGTTCGTCGACGGGCTCCAGACCGAGTCGCTCGGCGTAGAAGCGCCGGGCCCGGTCCAGGTCCTGGGTGGGAAGCCTGGTCGCCACGCGCCCACGGGCCAGCATGTTCCTGTCGTCCGCGTTCATGCTTCCACTGTCCCGCAAGTCGGCCCCGGCCGGACGGAAGGGCGACCCGAGGTCCCCTCGCCTGCTGCGGTGAACATGCCACCCGCCCGTTCGGCGTCGGCCCGCCGGTCGGTGCGGATGTCAGCCGGGGTTCATGACGGCCGTCCGCCGAACTGCCAGTCGTGGACCTCGACGTCCGCATACAGGTGTGGGGGCAGGACGGCCCGTGCCGCGTCCGGGTCCGGGGCTCTGAGCAGCACCGCCGTGCCCACCGGGGTGGCGCCGTCGTCGGACAGCAGCGGGCCGTACGCGATCAGCTCGTCCCGGTCGGACGGTACGGCGAGGCCGGCGTCCCGGTCCGAGCCGAAGCCGAGTACCAGGTAGCGTTCGCCACCGGTCCGGCCGCCGGGGAAGTCCCACATGGTGCGCCCCAGCAGGTTGCGCCACCGGCGCAGCAGCACATCACGGTAGACACCGGCCTGGTAGTTCGGCTCGTCGAAGGCGAACGCACGGGCGGCGGCGGCATCCGGGAGGTCGAGGATGTGCACACTGCCGGTGGGCGTATCACCGTCGGCGGCGAAGGTCGGGCCACGGGCGATCATCTCCGCCGCATACCCGTCCATGTAGGACCAGTGCTTCTCCAGCAACTCGTCGCGCAGGGCGGCGGAGGCGGGCCGATCACGGTGGTAACAGAAGAACTCCATGCTCACAGAGCTTTATCAAGTCGGCCCGGCACTTCAAGAGGTTTGTCGCCGCACGGTCCCGGAAGTTCACGGCCGCCCGGGGCGCCGTGTGCCACAACCTGGTTTTGTACCTGGTGACTTGACGCGCCATCATATAGTTGCGACGGCCGGCGGTGCTCCCTTCTTCACCGCCGCCCGGCCGAACCCCCACTGGAAAGGCACGATCCTGCGGAACGAACCGCGTAGCCGCATCGACGACGCCTCCGCCGCGCTGTCCTCGCCCCGCCGGTCGGCGTTCTCCCCCGCGGCCGACGTCATCGGCTCGGAACTCGATCTGCGCATGACCGGCAGCCATGTCGTGCACGCGCTGACTCCCGGATTCTGCGACGCGGCCTCCGTGTACCTGCTGGAGCGGTGGCGCGTCGAGGAGAACGTGCACGTGGGCGCGGACACGCCCGGGATCGAGGCACGCCGGATGGCACTGCGCGTCGGACCCGGGGCCCTGGAGGACTGGGAAAGCATGCTGCCGGTCGGCGAGGTGATCGCCTTCCCCCGGGAGACGCCGTACGCCCGCGCCCTCGCCGCCGGGCAGGCACAGGTGCTCGACGCGGTGGACCCGCACACCTCCGAGCGGCTCATCGCCTCCGGGGACGGCGAGGCGCGCGCCGGCGACCTGCTGAGCGTGGCGTCCTTCCTCGTCGTGCCGCTGCGGCTGCGGGACGTACAGGTCGGCTTCGTCACGTGCACGCGAGGACCGGGCCGTGCGCCGTTCGGGCCGGCGGACGTGGCCGCCGTGGAGGCGCTGGCCGCGCGGGCCGCCGTAGCGCTCGACAACGGGCGCCGGTACGAGCGTGAGCGGCGGACCTCCCTGGCCATCCGCAACAGTCTCCCGCTGGGCACCGCCCAGGAGTTCGGGGGTTGCCGCACCGCGCACGGCTGTGTGCCCGCCGGGCAGGGCAACCTCGTCGGCGGCGACTGGTTCGACGTGCTGAGGCGGCCGGGTGACCGGGTCAGTCTGATCGTCGGGGACGCCATGGGGCACGGTCCGGAGTCCGCCGTCGCGATGATCCAGCTGCGCACCGCCGTCCGTACGCTGGCGGGGCTCGACATCCCCGCGGCCGACCTCATAGGACGACTCGACACCCTCGCCAGGGACTCCCCCGGCGTCTCCTTCGCGACCTGCATATACGCCGAGTGGGATGCCCGGCGGCGCACCTGCACCCTGGTGGGGGCGGGCCACCCGCCCCCGTTGCTGCGCGGCCCGGACGGCCGCACGGCCCCGGTCAGGCTGACCGGGGCGGGCCTGCCTCTCGGGCTCGGTGCGGGCACTTACGAGGAGACCGTGCTGAGCGTGCCGGATCCGGCCCTGTTGGTGCTCTACAGCGACGGTCTGGTCGAGTCCCGCGACGCGGACATCGACCAGGAGATCACCCGCCTCGCGCGCACCGTGGACGCGGCGGCGGCCGCCGTCGAACCCGTGGACGGCGACGGTCCGGACGCACTGCCGTCCCTGTGCCGTCGACTCCTGCACGCCCCTTCGGGCACGGCCGGAGCCGACGACCGCACCCTGCTGCTGGCCGAACTGACCCCCGCCGGGTGCTGAGCCGCGGGGGCCGGCCGGCCCACCGGGCTCGGCCGGGTCCGCTCAGGCCGTCAGATTCGCCCACACCGTGTTACCGCCGGTGAGCTCGAGCGGTCGACTCCCCAGACCTCGGCGAGCTGCTCCACGAGGAAGAGACCGCGGCCGCCCTCGTCGTCCGGTGCGGGATCGCGGCGGGGCAGACCGCGTTCCGTACGGTCGTGATCGTGGACTTCCAGGCGCAGGAACCCGTCCGTGACCAGTCCGACGCCGCACAGGAACCGGGTGCCGAGCGCGTGCCGTACGGCGTTGGTGGCCAGTTCGGACACGAGCAGGACGGCGTCCGCGCACAGCTCGCCCGGCAGCCGCCACGCGGTCAGCCGGGCGCTGACGGAGCGGCGGGCCACCGAGACGCTGGAGCGGTGCGCCGGAAGTTCGAGCCAGTGCGTCCGGTCGGGACTCCAGGTGTCCAGGAACCGAGGTGAGGACGTCGTGTGGGGGGACACGGTGGTCGCCTTCCGTTTGGGGACGGGAGCAGCCAGGGGCGGGGGAAGGTGAGCAACGGGCCTACTGGGGAGGGGTGTTCCGACGTAGGGACCCGGCGCCGCGAAGAGACGCCCGAGCGGTCCAACTCCTGTGGGGGTGGCAGAGGTTGGCGGGGGATCGCTCAGGTCGGGCGGCGCGGTTCACACAGGCAACTATGCTCGCAACGAAGTTCAAGCTGCAACCGACTCGGCGGGTACGGGGGCGGGGACAGGCCCGGTTGTCAGTGTTCCCGGGTGGGCAGGCGGTCCAGGCCCGTGTCCCGCATGACGCGGTCGACGGTCTGCGTGAGGGAGCTGTCGGCACCGATGACGGTCTCGACGCCACCCGGCAGCAGATCGAGGTCGCGGTACCAGGATCGCAGGTCCGCCTCGCCGACCTCGTGGGCGATCGGCTTGGTGGCGTGGCGCACGAGGGTTTCGGCGAACGGCACCTGGAGGTAGTAGCCGTAAGTCGGGCCGCGGTGGTTGGCGCGCAGCCGCTCGAGCATGGGGCCGTACCGGTCGGCGTACAGAATGCCCTCGAGGACGACGTGGTACCCGGCGTCCAGGGCGTAGCGGGCGACGGCCTCGATCAGGCCGATGTTCGCCGCACCGGGCCGGTCGTGCTCGCGCAGCACGACCCGGCGGAGGTGGTCCTGCCCGACCAGGGCCAGGCCCCGGCCGAACCGGTCGCGAAGACCGGCCGCCACCGCCGACTTGCCCGAGGCGCTGTTGCCCCGCAGCACGATCAGCCGGGTCTCCCGGGTGCCCACCATCACCGCCGTCACGCTACCGCCACCGACGACACGGCCGGCCCGGACACCGAAAAAGTGAACGGATGTACGTAGCAGGGGCGTTGGGACGTAAGTTGTGGCTCGAACTGCTCACGCCTCGGCTGAAAGACGGACGCCCCTCATGACCGACCATGTGACCTCGCCCGGACCGGCGGCTCATCAGAAGATCGACACATCGGTGCCGCACTCCGCCCGCATCTGGAACTACTGGCTGGGCGGGAAGGACAACTATCCCGTCGACGAACAGGCCGGCGACGCCTACACCGCCGTGTTTCCCGGCATCGTCACCATCGCACGGAGCAGCCGCGCGTTCCTGCGCCGCAACATCACCCACCTGGTCTCCGAGGCCGGCATACGACAGTTCCTGGACATCGGCACCGGCCTGCCGACCGCCGAGAACACCCACGAGGTCGCCCAGCGGATCGCCCCGGAGTCCCGGATCGTCTACGTCGACAACGACCCGATGGTCCTGGCGCACGCCCGCGCGCTGCTCTACTCCACCGCGGAGGGCGCGACCTCCTATGTCGACGCCAACGTGCTGGACCCGGAGCACATTCTGGCGGCGGCCGCCGAGACTCTGGACCTCACCCGTCCCACCGCGCTCATCCTCAGCAACATCCTGGGCCACATCGCCGACTACGACCGGGCCCGCTCCATCGTCACCACGCTGATGGCGGCGCTGCCGTCCGGCAGTTACCTCTCCGTCAACGACGGTTCGCGGGGCATCGACCCGGTCTTCGAAGCGGCCCAGGACGCCTACAACGAAAGCGGCGCCGTCCCGTACAACCTGCGTACGGTCGACCAGATCACCGCGTACTTCGAGGGCCTGGAACTCCTGGACCCCGGCGTCGTCGCGGTCCCGCTCTGGCGCCCGGAGACCACCTCCCCCGCCCCGGACGTCATCGGCGAACACGGCGGCCTCGCCCGTAAGCCGTGACCGGCGCCGCCGCCGTCCCGGCAGGACGGCCGGCCGTCGCGCGCTGACGGTCCTTCCGCCGCACCGGCCCGTCACGGCCGGTGCGGCGGAGTTGTCCGACCCTCGTACCGATATTGACGGACAATGTGAGTACTACGTAAGGTCGACAGCGGCATTGAGTGTCAGCGTCCAGCCCTGGCTTGCTGACCGGCAACCCTCCTCCGCGGTGGGGTGCTCCAGGTGAAAGCCCGGCGGGGTCACCGACTCCGCAAGCGCGTGGCCCCGGTCGAGGGGCCTGAGAGGTGGAGGGCCAGCGTGCGGCACAGCGGCAACCCGAGTGCCTCGATCACGACCGCGGCGCTGTTCTCCGGATTCTCACGCCGTCGCCACATCGACCTGCAGCGGTCCGCCAGCTGTCTGTGTCAGGGCTGATCACGCCCCTTCCCGCCGGCTGACCCTCGCCCACCGCGCGGTCACGCCGTCGTCGACAGGGCCGAAGACATCGGCCGTCGACTCCCCTCCCCCTGAACAGTTCTGAGCAGTGCCGGCCCGTGGCGACCCGCGGGCCCGGCACCGTCCGCCCATCGCCACGGCCGTGCTCCGCCCCGGCATGTGCGCGGTGACCTTGGAGTAGGAGAACCATCCCGTGACAGCGCATCCGGATTCCCGTACCCACCGCTGGACGGCACTCGCCGCGCTGGTGACCGGCAGCCTGCTGCTGAGCGCCTGCTCGTCGAGCGGCAGCGGCACCTCCAGCGGCGAGGGCGGCCGGCCGAAGCCGGGCGGCTCCCTGACCTTCGCGGTGAGTTCCGACGCCGGCTGCGTGGACCCGCAGCAGGTGGGCAGCAACGACACCATCTACTCACTGCGTCAGGTCGTGGACTCCCTGACCGACCAGGATCCCAAGACCGGCAAGATCGTGCCGTGGCTCGCCAGGAGCTGGGACGTCAGCCCGGACACCACGACGTTCACGTTCCACCTGAGATCGGGTGTGACCTTCAGCGACGGGACACCGCTGACCGCGCAGGTGGTCAAGGACAACTTCGACGCCGTGCCGAAGCTCGGCGCCCTGGGGACGCTCGCCCAGGGATACCTGAGCGGCGTGGAGAGCACCACCGCGGTGGACGCGCTGACGGTGCGGGTGCGGTTCAAGCAGCCCAACGCGCAGTTCCTCCAGGCCACGGCGACACACTCGTTGGGGATCGAGTCGTCGGCGAGCGCGAAGGAGAGCCCGCAGGAGAAGTGCAGCAAGGGCGTGGCCGGTTCGGGGCCGTTCGTACTGAAGGGCTATGTGCAGAACCAGTCGATCACCCTGGCCAAACGCGACGGGTACACCTGGGGTTCCTCGCTGTGGACCAAGAAGGGCGAGGCGTACCTGGACAAGCTGGTGTTCAAGGTGGTGCCCGAGGCGGGCGTACGCAGCGGCAGCCTGCAGTCCGGCCAGGTGGACGCGATCGGCAGCGTCGGCAGGGCCAACGAGGCAGCGCTCAAGGGCGGCCAGGTGAACCTTCGGCAACGGGCCAACCCGGGCGTGGTGTTCAACCTGGGATTCAACAACTCCCGGGCGCTCCTCAAGGACACGAAGGTGCGTCAGGCGATCCTGTTCGCCATCGACCGGCAGCAGATCGTCGACGCCGTGTTTCCGACCGGCACCAAGCCGGCGACCAGCATTCTGGCGCACACCACGCCGGACTACACCGACCTCTCCGCCGGCCTGTCCTTCGACGCGGCCAAGGCGAAGTCACTGCTGGACTCGGCCGGTTGGAAGGCGGGCAGCGACGGCACCCGGGTCAAGGACGGGAAGAAGCTGAGCCTGACCGTCAAGTGGTTCGCCAACGCGGCCACCAACCAGCCCGCGCTGGAGCTGATCCAGCAGCAGCTCAAGGCCGTCGGCGTCGACGTGGTGCTCAAGCAGCTCCAGATCACCCAGTTCTCCCCCACGCTTCAGTCCGGTGACTTCGACGCGGTGTGGGGGAACGTGACCCGGGCCGACCCGGACATCCTGCGCAGCTCGTACTCCACCCTGCTGGCCAACTTCTACCACCTGCCGGTGAGCCCGCTGGACTCCGCGCTGACCCAGCAGGCCGCGACGACCGACGCGGCCAAGCGCAAGCAACTGGTGATCCAAGCTCAGCAGTTGATGGTGCAGAACGCCTACGTCGTGCCCGTGGTGGAGCTCCAGACCCAGCTGGGAGTGGCGAAGAAGGTGCACGACCTCGAATTCGAGGCCTCCAGCCGGATCCAGCTGCACGACACCTGGATCGGATAGCGGCCCGCATGCGTCTCTACGTGGTCAAACGCCTCGCGCAGGCACTCGGGGTGCTGTGGGCGGCCTACACGGTCTCCTTCCTCGTGCTGGACTACCTGCCCGGTGACCCCGTCTCCGCGATGGCGGGCGCCGGCGCGGACACGGGCCAGGTCGATCCGGCCCAACTCGCCGCGCTGCGGCGCGAGTACGGCTTCGACAAACCGGTGCCGGCGCAGTACGCCGACCATCTCGGCAGGGCGGTGCGCGGCGACTTCGGCGACTCGGTGTCCACCGGACGGCCGGTGACCGCGACGCTGGCCGACGCGCTGCCGCAGACCCTCCAGCTGACCGGAGCGGCGCTGCTGCTCGCGGTGTTCCTCGGCGGCGGTCTGGCGGTCTTGGCGACCTGCACCGGCCGGCGGTGGCTGCGGCAACTGCTGCTGTCGCTGCCGCCGCTGGGGGTGTCGGTGCCGACCTTCTGGGTCGGGCTGGTGCTCGTCGAGCTGTTCTCCTTCCGGACCAGGCTGTTCCCCGCGTTCGGCAACGACGGACTGCGCGGCCTGGTGCTGCCGGCGGTGACGCTGGCGATCCCGACCGGTGCCCTGGTGGCGCAGGTGCTGGCCAAGAGCCTGTTGACGGCGCTGGACCAGGCCTATGTGGAGACGGCGCGGGCCAAGGGCGCCGGCCGGCTGCGGATCCACCTGCGGCACGCACTGCGCAACGCCTCGCTGCCGGCCCTGACGGTCGTCGGACTGCTGGCCGGCCAGCTGATCGCCGGTTCGGTCGTCGTCGAGACGGTGTTCTCGCGCGACGGCCTGGGCCGGGTGACCGCCGCCGCGGTCACGGTGCAGGACATTCCGCTGGTCCAGGGGGTGGTGGTGTTCGGGGCGCTGATCTTCGTGGCGGCCAACCTGATCGTCGATCTCGTCTACCCGCTGCTCGACCCGCGGATCGTGGTGGCCTCGAACAGGAAGGTGCGTCCCGCATGAGCCGGACCCTCGCCGACGATGTCGCCGCCGGAGCGACCGGAACGACCGGAACGACCGGAACGACCGGAGCCACCGGGGCCACCGGGGCCGCAGGAACCACCGAGCCTGCGGGAACCGCCGAAGCCGCGGCCGGCCTGGCCCGACCGGTGGATCCCGTCGCCGATCAGGGGCCCGCGAGTCCCGGGCGCCGGGCCGGAGCGCTGCGGGGCCTGCGCTTCCTGCTGCGCCGGCCCGGGCTGCTGGTCTCGGCTTCGGTGCTGGTGCTGGTGGTGCTGGCCGCGTTCCGGCCGGGCCTGTTCACCTCGCAGGACCCGCTGCACGGGGTGCCCTCGGAGAACTTCCGCGGTCCCGGCGGCGGGCACTGGTTCGGCACGGACGAGCTGGGCCGTGACGTGTTCTCCCGCGTGGTGCACGGGGCGCAGTTGTCGCTGAAGGCGACGCTGATCGCGGTGGGGTTCGCGTTCGTCGTCGGCGGTCTCATCGGCCTGGTCGCCGGGTTCGTGGGCCGCTGGGTCGAGGACGTGCTGATGCGCTTCGTCGACGTGCTGCTGTCGATCCCGTCGCTGTTCCTGTCGCTGGCCCTGGTCACCGCGCTGGGCTACGGGACGGTGAAGGTGGCGGTCGCGGTCGGCATCGCCAGCGTCGCCGGCTTCGCCCGGGTGACCCGCGCGGAGGTGCTGCGCGTGCGGCAGGCCGTCTTCGTCGAGGCGTCGCGCTCCTGCGGGGCCCGCTGGTACTCGGTGCTGGGCCGGCACGTGCTGCCCAACGCGGCGGGCCCGGTGATCGTGCTCGCGACCCTCGAGTTCGGCTCGGCCATCCTCGCCGTGTCGTCGCTGAGTTTCCTCGGCTACGGGGCGCCACCGCCGGCGCCGGAATGGGGCACGTTGATCTCCGACGGGCGAAACTACCTGGCCAACGCCTGGTGGCTCACCGCGCTGCCCGGGCTTGCGATCGCGGCGACGGGCCTCGCCACCAACCGCGTCGCGCGAGCGCTGGACGGCGAATGGTCCCGACAGCGATGACCGGCCCCCTGACGAACGAACCCGCGACGAACGAACCCGAGACGGACGAACCGGTGCCCGAGGCCGTGACCGACCAACCCGTGACCGACCATCCCCCGAACGGCGAGGCCGTCGCCCACCGGCTCACGACCGGCAAGGCGGCGACCGAGGAGACGGTGACCGACCAACCGGTGACCGGCAAGGCCGTGACCGGCGAGGCCGTCACCCACCAGCCCGTCAGCGACCGACCCGTACCCGACCACCCCCAACCCGACGCGGCCGTACCCGACGAGGTCTCGGCCGGGGAACCCGCGCTGCTGGAAGTGCGGGGACTGTCGGTGTCGTACCGCACCCGTGGCGGCACCGTGCGCGCGGTGCGGGGCGTGGACCTCGACGTGTGGCCGGGGCAGATCACCGCCGTGGTCGGCGAGTCGGGTTCCGGGAAGAGCACGACCGCGCACGCGATCACCCGGCTGCTGGCGGCCAACGGCGGCATCGACGCCGGTACGGTCCGCTTCGGCCGCCACGACCTCACCGCACTGTCCGAACGGGAGCTGCGCACCGTACGCGGCGCGCAGATCGGGCTGGTGCCCCAGGACCCGACGGTGTCGCTCAACCCGGTCAAACGCGTCGGTGAGCAGGTCGCCGAGGTCCTGCGCATCCACGGACTGGCGACCCGGCGCTCCGCGCCGTCGGCCGCGATCGAGATCCTGGACCGGGCGGGGCTGCCCGACGCGGCGACCCGCGCCCGGCAGTACCCGCACGAGCTGTCCGGCGGGATGCGCCAACGGGCCCTGATCGCGGTCGCGATCGCCGCGAAGCCGAAGCTGATCATCGCCGACGAGCCGACCAGCGCGCTGGACGTCACCGTGCAGCGGGTCATCCTCGACCACCTCCAGCACCTCACCGAAGAGTCCGGCACCGCCGTGCTGCTGGTGACGCACGATCTCGGCGTGGCCGCCGACCGGGCCCAGCGGATCGTGGTCATGTCCGAGGGCCGGGTCGTGGAGGCCGGTCCCACCCGCGACATCCTGGAGAACCCGCGGCACGCGTACACCCGGCGGTTGCTGGCCAGTGCGCCCAGCCTCGCCACGGCCCGCCCGCGCCCCGCGGGCTCCGCCACCGTGCCGGCCCCCGACGGGACACCGCTGGTGGAGGCCCGCAACCTGGTCAAGGAGTTCCGGCTGCCCGCGGCCGAGGGCGCGGCCCGCACCCTGCGCGCGGTCGACGACGTCAGCCTCACCCTGCACCGCGGCCGGACGCTGGCCCTGGTCGGGGAATCCGGCTCGGGAAAGTCCACCACCGCCCGACTGGTGCTGCGGCTGGCCGATCCGAGTGCCGGGAGCGTCCTGTTCGACGGCGCCGATGTCACCGCCGCCCGCGGGGCACCGGCCCGGCAACTGCGCCGGCGGGCCCAGCTGGTCTACCAGAACCCGTACGCCTCGCTGGACCCCCGGTTCTCCATCGGTGAGGTGATCACCGAGCCGCTGCGCGCGTTCCGGGTCGGTGACCGTGCCTCCCGGCTCGCCAGGGCGCGGGAACTGCTCGAGAAGGTGGCGTTGCCCGCCTCGGTGCTGAGCCGTCGCCCGGCGGAACTGTCCGGCGGGCAGCGGCAGCGTGTCGCGATCGCCCGCGCCCTCGCGCTCTCGCCGGACCTGGTGGTGTGCGACGAACCGGTGTCGGCGCTCGACGTGTCCGTCCAGGCGCAGGTGCTCGACCTGCTCGCCGAGCTCCAGGCCGACACCGGGGTGGCGTACCTGTTCATCTCGCACGACCTGGCCGTCGTACGTCAGATCGCCCACCAGGTCGCCGTCATGCGGTCCGGCCGCATCGTCGAGACGGGCACCGCCGAGGAGTTGTTCACCCGTCCCCGCCACGACTACACCCGCGAACTGCTCGCGGCGATCCCCGGCGGCCGCCACGCGTCGGCCGGGGCCGCGTCGCACGAACCCAAGGAGCTCGAATGACCGTTCACGACACGTCGGCAGACCTCGACGCCTTCGTCCGCGACTGGCAGGAATGGCATCGCCGGCAGGAGGAGCGGCTCGCCGACCCGCACGGGTTCCTGGCCGTCACCGGCCTGCACTGGCTGAGTGAGCGGCCGGAGCGCTTCCCGGACGCTCCGGGAGCGTGGTCGACCGGCGCCGACGGAGTCGTCGTGGTGCTCGACGAGGGCGAGGAACTGGTCGTCGACGGCGCCACCGTCCGGGGCGAGCACCGCTTCGGGGTGCTCCCTGAGCGCGGCGGCGTCAACGCCGTATGGGGCGACGCCGTCATCGAGGTGGCGAAGCGCGGCGGACAGGACATCGTCCGGCCCCGGCACCCCGAGGCATCGCTGCGCACCGCCTTCACCGGAACGCCGGCCTACGCCCCGCATCCGCGCTGGGTGGTGACCGGCCGTTACACGGCGTTCGACGAGCCCAGGCCGACGACCGTGGGCGCGGCGGTCGAGGGTCTGGAGCACGTGTACGACGCGCCGGGCCGGATCGAGTTCGAGCTGGCCGGGCAGCCGCTGGCGCTGACCGCGTTCCCCGGTCACGGGCCGGGCAGTCTGCTGGTGCTGTTCACCGACGCGACCTCCGGGGTCACCACGTACGCGGCCAACCGGGCTCTCGCGCTGGACGGGCCCGCCGCCGACGGCACGGTCGTCCTGGACTTCAACCGGGCGACGAACCTGCCGTGCGCCTACACCGATCTGGCCACCTGCCCGCTGCCGCCGGCGGAGAACCGGCTGCCCGTGCCGGTCGAGGCCGGCGAGAGGATCCCCCGCGAGCGGGGCGGGTCATGAGCACCGGGCACCGGGCACCGATGAGCCGACCCGGCCCTGAGGTGGTCGGGACGGCGGAGCAGATCCTGGAGCGCTCGGAGCGGACCGGCCGGTGAGCGAGGGGGCGCGGGAACGCACGGCACGGCGACCGGCCGCCGGCACCGCGCGCCCCGGTCACACCAGGCGTCGGATGTCACCGCGGACCCGGTAGAAGCCGCCGGCCGCCGTGTGCAGGGAGTCCACGACGTAGCGCGCCCCGGGCTCGCGTATCTCGCGCGGGAACTGGACGTTCCACGACGAGTCGTAGCCGTCGGACACCACGTGCACCCGGACCCGGCCGGCCGTCCGGACGCACTCGACGACGACCGCGCCGGAGGGTGCGTGAGCCACGGTGGCCACCGTGGTCGCGGCAGTGGCGGGCACATAGGTCGGCAGGGCCGCGGCGAGCTTGACGTCCCGGGCCACCGGCACCGTGCCCTGCTGGGCCGCGGCGATGGCCGTCTCGCTCGCGTCCACGCACACCAGCGAGCCGTCCGTGGTCACCACGTACAGCCGTTCGTCGCGGTACTGCATCGACAGGGCCGAACCGCCGCCCGTGCCGAGCTTCCACAGGCGCGTGCCGTCCCGGTCGAAGCAGTAGACGGACGACGACGCGTCACCGGCGAAGACGAACCGCCCGCTGGGCGAGGTGGCGCACGAGTACACCGCGCTGTCGCAGCCGTAGGTGGCCTCGACCGCGCCGGTCGCCTTCGACAGCCGCTGCACCACCTTGTGCGCGGTCCCCGCGAACACGGCGTCGTCCTCCTGCCAGCCGAACAGGACGCCGCCGCGGGTCTGCGTGTGCCACAGTTCGCCGCTGCCGTCGGGGGCGTAGGCGGTGACGCCCCGGTGGTGACCGTGGTAGACGGCCCGGTCGTCCGCGCGGACCATCCAGGCGTGCTCGCCCTGGCTGCGCCGGGCCCACTGGTGCTCGTCCTCGTGGTCGATGACGGTGAGCCGGCCGTCGCGGTCCGAGACGTTCAGCAGGCCCTCGTGGATGTCCAGCCAGAAGATGTCGACGTCGGCCGTGATGTCGTACGCGGCGAACGGGAGCTTCGAGGACAGGTCGTAGACCTTGCCGTCGTCGCAGCCCGCGTAGATCCAGAAGTCGTCGGCGACCAGGCACTTCACGCCGTCCGGCAGGCTGAAGCGGGCCAGGACCGCACCCTCGTGGTCCAGGGTGTAGACGTCGCCCGACTGGTTGCCGACCCAGCAGCGGTCGTCGTCCACGTGGATGCCGAAGGCCGAGGAACCGGTGCGGAAGCGCCACAGCACCGGTGCCACGGCGCGCGCGGTGGACGGCGCCGAGGTCACCTGACGGCGGGTCACCGCACGCGGGGGACGCTGTCCGGCGACGGCGGGGGCGTATCCCTTGCGGACCTTCTCGCCGAGCTTGCGCGCGGCGGCGGCCCGCGCCTTCTCGGCGGTGGGGAACGTCGTCGTCTGCGTCTGCCCGGCGGCGCCGATCCGCCCGTACCGCACCGTCACCACCACGCCGTCCACGGCCACTTCGTAGAACTTGTGCGCGCCGCCGCTGTCCTGCGAGAGCTCCAGATACGTCGTCGACACGGTGCTCGACCCGGTAGCCATGACAAACCCCTCCCCAGGGTGGACCCGCGGCCGTTCCGGCAGGTCCCACTCCCCGAACCGTAGGCGCAGGCACTGACAATCACGTCGGGGAGCGTCCGGCGCCCCCGCCGGGCCGCCCGCCGAGCAGCAGGCACCGGCCCGGCGCAGGGACGCGCCCGGACCGCCTTCAGGCTTCAGGCTTCAGGCTTCAGGTCACCCCTGTCCCCTGCCCTTGGGGTCATCGGTGTCCTGGGTGCCTTCGCCGGCTCCGGTGTCCTTGCCGGCGTCGATGCCCTCGACGTCGTTCGCCGGGCGCCCGGGCGGGGCGTCGCCCGCGGCGAGGTGTTCCAGGACCTCCACCAGTTCCTGGCAGGCGCGTTCCACCGAGCGTCTGGTGTTGCGTTGTTCGGTGATCACCGCGGAGAGCAGCAGGGCGGTCAGGGCCATCGTCCCGTTGAAGGCCTGGAGCTTGATCATCACTTCGACGCGACTGAGGCGCTCGAAGGGTCCGACGCCGTCCGTCGCGGCGACCGTGGCCATGACCGACGTGAAGAGCGCGCAGAGCATGCTGCCGGCGAGCTGGAAACGCAGCGCCGCCCAGATCAGCAGGGGGTAGACGAGAAAGAGCAGGCTGACGGGGCTGTAGGTGGCCAGCGGGACGAGAGCGCAGGAGATGAGGGCGAGGCCCAGGGCCTCTGTCCAGCGGGTCGGACGGCTGAAAGGCCTGCTGATCGTGTGCAGCACGAGCAGGACCGGCGTGACGATCAGAACGCCCATGGCGTCGCCGACCCACCAGGCCAGCCAGACGGACCAGAAGCTGTGCGTGGCCAGCTTGTCGGTGAGGACGAGGAGACCGACACCGATGGTCGAGCTCAGCAGCATGGCGGTGAGGGCGCCCAGGAACACCAGCGCGAGGCCGTCGCGCAACCGGGCCAGGTCGTTGCGGAAGCCCACCCTGCGCAGCATCAGGTACGCGCAGACGGGAGCGGCGGTGTTGCCGATCAGGTTGCCGATGACCGCGGGCCGTAGGGAGGTCAGCGACATGATGACGAAGAGGGAGCCGAGGGTGATACCGGGCCAGCAGCGGATGCCGAAGATCAGCAGACCGGCCACCGCCACGCCGGTGGGCGGCCAGATGGGGGTGAAGACCGCGCCCTCGACGGTGAGCTCCCGCATCAGCCCCAGCCGCCCGGCCGCGTAGTAGCCGAGGGCGACGGCCAGCACCTGCAGGGCGGAGACGGCTGGTCGACGCAGATCCGGGGTAGCCACCACGGGAGCCATCAGACACCGGCGCGGCGCTGTCGGCGAGGCGGGACGCGCGGGGTCCGGCCCTATGGCTCAACCAGGGGGACGTCCGGAGCCGTCCGCCCGTCATGTCCCACGACCAGCACGGCCGCGTCGTCCTCGTGCCCCACGCGCTCGGCCCCCTTGATGACCGCGGCGGCGAGCGAGTCCGCTCCCATGCCCGCGACGGCGGCGATGCCGGCGAGCCGTACGACCTGGTCGAGGCCCTCCTCGACGCTCAGGGTCGGCCCCTCCACCACGCCGTCCGTGAGCAGGACGAACACTCCGCCCTTGGTGAGCCGGTAGCGGGTGACCGGGTAGTCCGTGCCCTCCTGGACCCCGAGGGGCGGACCGCACTCGTCCTCGGCGACGCCGGACTTGCCGTCCGCCGTCGCCCATACGCACGGGATGTGCCCGGCCCGGGCGCTCTCCAGAACTCCGGTGGCGGGGTCGAGCCGCATGAAGGTGCAGGTGGCGAACAGGTCGCTGCCGAGGGAGAGGAGCAGTTCGTTGGTCCGGGCGAGGAGGTCGCCGGGCTCGCCGGTGACGGAGGCGAGGGCGCGCAGCCCGACCCGGACCTGGCCCATGAACGCGGTCGCCTCTATGTTGTGGCCCTGGACGTCTCCGATGGACAGGCCGATGCGCCCGTCCGGCATGCCGAAGGCGTCGTACCAGTCGCCGCCCACGTTGAGGCCGTGGCAGGCCGGTGCGTACTCCACCGCCAGGCGGAAGCCGGGTGCCGCGGGCAGGTCCCTGGGCAGCATGCCGCGCTGGAGGGCGAGGGCCAGCTCCACGCGGGAGCGCTGCAGCTCCGCGCGTTCACGCGCCTGGGCGGTCAGCGAACCGAGTCTGGCCAGCAGTTCGTCGCCGTCGTCCGTGGGGCGCTTGCGGGACATTGATCACTCCGGCGGGACGGCAGCTCGTCGAGAGGGTCGCCATATCGCACAAACCACACATTTTACCTTCAGAGGATGATAGCGGCCTCGAGGTACGGCCGGCCCGACAGAGCAGGCGTCGGGCGGGCCCGACAGGGCAGGCGTCGGGCGGACCCGCCGCGGTCGCTGCGCAATTCCTCGACCAGGCGAGACGCCCCGGCACGCGGGCGAGCGAGGCGTACCAGGGCGTCCGCCGCACCGCCGCACCGCCGCACCGCCGCACCGCCGAAAAGGGTTCGGCGCCCTGGCGTCCGCGTGGGCCGTCGGCGTCCACGACGAGCAGGACGCTCCCGTCGGTCGGTCGGCCGGACGATGCGCCCGGCGGGTCGGACGGACCGGGTCGAGCGGAACCGGCGCAACCGGCCGGTCCATGGCGCGACACGGATTGCGCACCGGCGCCGCCGGCCGCCGGCACGGCCACGAACATCCGGCCGCCGACGACCGGCCAGTCACCCACCCCGGGTGATGCGGTCCGGTGCGCGCCGGGGCTCTCCTGAAGACGTACGTCACCCCAACCCGCCAGAAAGGGAGTCCGGTATGCCCCGGCCGGCCCGCAGCAAGGGGCCGGTGGTCCTTCCTCCCGCACACACACCGCGACCTCGACACGGACGCCACCGATCAGGAGAAGCAATGCGCAGCTATGTGAATCTGGCCTACGACTACCCCGTCCTGGGGGCCTTCTGGACGATCATGTGGATCTTCCTGTGGGTCATGTGGATCTTCCTGCTCTTCCGCGTCATCGTCGACATCTTCCGCGACGACTCCATGAGCGGATGGGCCAAGACGGGATGGCTGGTCTTCACGATCGTCCTCCCCTTCCTGGGCGTCTTCGTCTACCTCATCGCCCGGGGCAAGGACATGGGCAGGCGCGAACAGGAGCACGCCAGGGCCAAGATGGAAGAGACGAACCGCTACATCCGCGAGACCGTCGGCGCCACCGGCCCAGCCAGCGAGGCGGACCAACTCGCCAAGCTCTCGGAGATCCGGGCCCGCGGCGACATCTCCGACGAGGAGTTCCGTCAGGCCAAGGAGAAGGTCCTCCAGTCGTGACCGCACGCCGGGCGAGCCCGTCAGAAGGACTCGGCGTGCTGCGGGTGGTCCACAGCGGTTCCTGCCTGTGCCACGCCCCCCGCTGCCACCGTTCACCGGGTCGCCGCCCCTGCCTCCGACAGCGGCACCGGCACCGGCACCGGCAACCAGGGTTTCCGCTGCCGTCGACGGTGGTCACCGTCGGCGGAAGGTGCCTGCGGTCCGCGTCGTCCCGAGCGTGCCGGAGGCCATCCGGCGATGCGCACCCGATCCGGTACGGCGGCCGAGCCGTTGGTCGGGATGCGAGGCGGTTACCCACGTTGGATGGTGGAGTCATGAACCAGCACCACCAGCACTCCCCTCGGACGATCGAGATCGACACCCGGCTCGTCAGGATCGCTGCCGTGCTCACCGCGGCCGGTGCCGCGGTGGCATGCGCCGGCATGGCCGTCGGGGCCTTCGCTGTGCTCACGGCGGGTCGGCGCATGATCCGCGACATGGACGTGCCTCCGGCCCAGCAGGCGGCCGCGAAGTGGCAGCAGGCCAAGGAGGCGTCCCGAGCGGGTATGCGGGCGTGGCAGTCCGCGTCCGACACCCAGAACGGGTCACTCGCCCGCTAGTCCGGCGAAGCCTCCACCGTGCCGTGGGCCCCGGCGCGAGCGCCTCCTGCCGGGACCGGGGCTCAGCCGCCCAGCGCCGCGTCGACCACGTCCTTGGCCTCCTCCTGCACCCGGCGCAGGTGGTCGGGGCCGAGGAAGGACTCGCCGTAGATCTTGTAGACGTCCTCGGTGCCCGAAGGGCGGGCGGCGAACCAGGCGTTGGCGGTGGTCACCTTGATGCCGCCGATGGACGCGCCGTTGCCCGGGGCCTCGGTGAGCACGCCGGTGACCGGCTCCCCGGCCAGGGTGTCGGCGGTGACCTGCGCGGGCGAGAGCTTGCCGAGAAGCGCCTTCTCCTCCCGGGTGGCCGGGGCGTCGATGCGCGCGTAGGCAGGGGCGCCGAAGCGGTCCGTCAGGGCGGCGTAGTGCTCGGACGGGGTCTTCCCGGTGACCGCCGTGATCTCGGAGGCCAGCAGCGCCAGGATGATGCCGTCCTTGTCCGTGGTCCAGACGGAGCCGTCGCGGCGCAGGAAGGACGCGCCGGCCGACTCCTCCCCGCCGAAGCCGAGCGAGCCGCCGACCAGCCCGTCCACGAACCACTTGAAGCCGACGGGTACCTCGACCAGTCGGCGCCCGAGGTCGGCCGCGACGCGGTCGATCATCGAGGACGACACCAGCGTCTTGCCGATCCCCGCGTCGGCCGGCCACTGCTCACGGTGCGCGTAGAGATAGGCGATGGCGGCGGCCAGGTAGTGGTTGGGGTTCATCAGGCCGGCGTCAGGCGTGACGATGCCGTGCCGGTCGGCGTCGGCGTCGTTGCCCGTGGCGATCTGGAAGCGGTCGCGCTGCTCGATGAGCGAGGCCATCGCGTACGGCGACGAGCAGTCCATGCGGATCTTGCCGTCCCAGTCGAGCGTCATGAAACGCCAGGTGGGATCGGTGAGCGGGTTGACGACCGTCAGGTCGAGCCGGTGCTGTTCGGCGATCCGCCCCCAGTAGGCGACGGACGCCCCGCCCAGCGGATCGGCACCGATACGGACACCGGCGGCACGGATCGCGTCCAGGTCGAGAACGCTCGGGAGGTCGGCGACATAGGTGCCGAGGAAGTCGTAGCGGCCGGTCGCGGGCGCGCCGAGGGCCTGGGTGTAGGGGATACGCCGTACGTCCTTCAGGCCGGACGCGATGATCTCGTTGGCCCGGTCCTGGATCCATGAGGTGGCGTCGGAGCCGGCGGGGCCGCCGCTCGGCGGGTTGTACTTGAAGCCGCCGTCGGCGGGCGGGTTGTGCGACGGCGTGACGACCACACCGTCGGCGAGGCCGGCGGTACGGCCGCGGTTGTGGGTGAGGATCGCGTGGGAGACGGCCGGCGTGGGCGTGTAGCCGTCGGCGCTGTCGATGAGGACCGTCACTCCGTTGGCCGCGAACACCTCGAGGGCGGTGACCCGGGCAGGCTCCGACAGGGCATGGCTGTCGGCCCCGAGGAAGAGGGGGCCGTCGGTGCCCTGGACTGCCCGGTACTCGCAGATGGCCTGGCTGGTCGCGGCGATGTGGTCCTCGTTGAACGCCGTGTTCAGTGAGGATCCACGGTGCCCCGAGGTGCCGAACGCCACCCGCTGCGCCGGGTCGGCCGGGTCGGGGTGCAGCGCGTAGTACGCCGTTACCAGCCGGGCGACGTCGACGAGATCCTCGGGGCCGGCCTTCGTGCCCGCTCGCTCGTGCTGCATGTGCCCGCTCCTCCACATCGGTCGATCATGGCTTGCGCCTTCCATCTTCCCTTGTGGTGGCCGCTGTCCGCGAGTACGGGTCGGTTTCCGCCCGAAGCGCTCAGCGCCGGCGGCCGCGCACCGACCAGCCGCTGCCGATGCGGATGCCGATGCCCGCGACGTGCGGGGCGAGCACGGTCAGGCCGAGGAGCATGAGGTCGGTGGAGGTGACGGAGTCGTTGGTGGAGATGTCCGCGGTGTTGAGTCCGGCCGACCTCGCGGCGGTGGACGCCCCCGAGCTCATCGGCCACTTCGCCCGCCCGAGCGCCGAACGCCGGGCCCGCAGGAGCGCCGGGGGCTGGGTACACCACAGATCGTCATGGCAGCGCCTCGCGTGTGAAGGTCACCGTGATGTCCTCGCTGCCGGCGCCAGGACGAGGTCGAAGCCGGCGTGGGTGAAGGGCGCCGTCACGCCGAAGCGCTCGGCCGCGCGCTCGTCGTACGACTGCGTGAAGTCGGCGATCAGGCCCTGTTTGACGGCGAACACGGCGTCGGAGTCGAGGTAGGGACTGCCGGCGACGAAGGTGTGCGTGGTGACCGGCCGGTGGCCCTCGGCGCTCGCGATGAAGTGGATGTGGGCGGGCCGGTAGGGGTGTCTGCCGGTGGCGCGCAGCAGGGTGCCCACCGGCCCGTCCGTGGGGATCGGATAGGGGGAGGGGACGACGGTACGGAACCAGAAGCGGCCCTCGTCGTCGGCGCGGAACAGCCCGCGTCCGTTGCCCGGCGGCTGGACATCGGGCTGCTGTACGTCGTAGAAGCCCTCCTCGTTGCACTGCCACACGTCGAGTCCGGCGCCGGGCAGCGGGGTGCCGTCCGTGGCGAGGACCCGGCCGGAGACCACACAGGGGCGGCCGGTGCCGAGGAGGTCGATGCTGTCGCCGAGGTCCCGGTGGGGGGACTCGCTCAGGTGGAAGGGGCCGAGGACAGTGCTCTCGGTTCCCTCCTGCACCCCGTTGAGCGTCTCGACGAGCATGGAGACGCCCAGGACGTCGGAGAGCAGGACGAACTCCTGCCGGGTGTCGTCGCACTTCTGGCCGACGGCGGTGAGGAAGTCGATCGCCGCCGCCCACTCCCCCATGGTGGGCCCGACGTCCTGTACGAAGGCGTGGAGGTGGCGGGTCAGGCTCTGCACCACCTCCCGCAGCCTCGGGTCCCCGGTGTCACGGAAGCTGTCCACGACCGTTCGGGTGGCGGTCTCGACGGTGAAGTCCATGCTCGTTCCTCGCGGTTCGGGGCTTCCTGGCCGATGGGCTGGTGCAGGAGCCAGTCTCCACCGACGCGGGAAGCACCACCGCCTCCTTCGGGACGCCGGCCCCCCGTCCCGGTCCCCCGTCTACGCGCTTCGCCTCCGCTCGGTCGGCCAGGGCCGGGTCGGCCGGCACACCAGCTCGCCGTCCACGGCCTTGCACCGCGTCTGGTAGCCGTCGGAGTACTTGCCGACATGGTTCCCCTCTCGGTGCGGGCGCGCTTCGGGCGGCGACGCCACCGGGCGGACAGCGTGTCCCACACCGACGGATCATCAACAATTTCGACAACAATTGCCGGAGCCGCATTCGGGCGCCACGATGTGCCCGAAATGTGACAAGAGGAGATAATTGACGTCACTCGGCGACGCGAGACCGCCGTCCTCCACTGACCATGAACAGGCAGGTCGGAACCATGTCGAAGAAACCACGTTCGTCCGAACCCCCGCACGGCAAGGGCCCGAGCCGTCACGAGGGCGCCGGGCAGCACGGCTGGTCGCCCGACGTGGACGAGACGCGCCAGCAGGACAATCCGAGCGCCTCCCGTTCCTTCCGTACGGCCGAGCACGCCGACGACAAGGGCCGGGGCCGGACCAGGTCCGCGGAGGAGACGAAGTCCGTTCCGGGTGACACGGTCAAGAGTCACGGCGCACGCGGCGAGCGGTACGGCGACGCCGACGAGAAGGGCCGTCGGGACACCGGACCCAGGGGTCGCTCCCAGCGCCCCAGCGGCACCAAGGACGCCTCCGCCGTGACCGGCGTGGACCCCCAGGAACCGCGGGATCAGCAGTCCGGGGACTGAATCGCGCCGGGGTTCCGGTCCCCCCGCGTCGGGCCGGGGGCCCGGTCCGACGCGGGGACGGCCGGTTCCCCGGCCGGCGAGACCGAGCGAGGCCCGGTGACTACGGCCCGGTGACGACGGACCGGTGACGACGGCCCGCCGGCAACGGCCCCAATGGCAGTGCCCCGGTGAGAGCGACCCGGTGTGCGTGTCCGGGTCAGCAGATCCGCGGCAGCTGCTCCCCGATGGGCAGATCGACCACCCGTGTTCCGCCCAGGCCCGTCCTGGCGACGACCATTCCGGGATGCGCCTCCACGGCCTCACCGATGATCACGGAGTCGGTGCCCAGAGGATGGGCCCGCATCGCCTCGAGGACGGCGTCGGCATGTGCGCGCGGGACGAACGCCACCAGCTTGCCCTCGTTGGCGATGTACATGGGGTCCAGGCCGAGGATGGCGCAGGCGTTGGCCACGGCCGGCGGGACCGGGACGTCCCGTTCCCGGATCACCACCCCCGTTCCCGAGGCCGCGGCGATCTCGTTGAGTGCGGCGGCCAGGCCGCCTCGGGTGGGATCGCGCAGCACGTGCAGATCCGGGGTGACGGCGAGCATGGCGTCGACCAGACCGCCGAGCGCCGCGCAGTCGCTCTTGATCTCCACCCCGAACTCCAGGCCCTCGCGCACGCTCATGACCGCCACCCCGTGGACACCGATGGCGCCGCTGACGATCACGACGTCACCGGGGACGACCCGTTGCGCCCGCAGATCGACGCCCGCGGGGATGAGACCGATGCCCGCGGTGTTGACGTAGATCCCGTCGCCGTGTCCGGACTCCACCACTTTGGTGTCCCCGGTGGCGACCTCCACGCCGGCGGTACGCGCGGCAGCGCCCAGCGCCTCGGACACCCGCCTGACCACGTCCAGCTCGACGCCCTCCTCGAGGATGAATCCGCAGGAGAGGTAGGCGGCGCGGGCGCCGCTCATCGCGAGGTCGTTGACGGTGCCGTTGACCGCGAGATCGCCGATGCTGCCGCCGGGGAAGAACAGCGGCCGCACCACGTAGGAGTCGGTGGAGAACGCCAGCCGGGCACCGCCCAGGGAGAGAACGGCGGAGTCACCCAGCTGGGCGAGCACCTCGCCCCCGAAGGCGGGCGCGAAGATCTGCTGGACCAGTTCGGCGGAGAGGACCCCACCGCCGCCGTGGCCCATGACGACGCGCGGCCGGTCGCGTACCGGCGCCGGACACGTCCATCCTTCGGGGTCCAGGGCCGGGGCGGGGAGACCGGTGGTGTCAGACAACGGGGCTCGCCTCCCGGGTCGTGGCGGTGGGCATGTCCAGACGCCGGTAGAGGTAGTAGGCGGCACAGGCGCCCTCGCTGGAGACCATGGTGGCGCCCAGGGGGGTGCGCGGGGTGCACAGGGTGCCGAAGGCCTCGCACTCGTGCGGCTTGAGCAGCCCTTGCAGGACCTCTCCGCTGCGGCACTCGGCGGGTTCCTCCGTCCGGATCCCGCCGACCGGGAAGCGGTGCTCGGCATCGTGGTCGCGGTACTTCGACGACAGCCGCCAGCCGCTGTCGGGGATCACGCCGATGCCGCGCCAGGCCCGGTCGGTGACCTCGAAGACGTCCTCCAGCATGGCCCGGGCGGCCGGGTTGCCCTCCGGACGGACGGCGCGGGCATAGGCGTTGTCGACGGTGTGCTCGCCGCGTTCCAGCTGACGGACGGCCCGGCGCACGCCTTCGAGGATGTCCAGCGGCTCGAAGCCGGTCACCACGATGGGGACGCGGAAGCGCTCGGCCAGTTCCGGGTACTCGTCCACGCCCATGACGCTGCACACGTGCCCGGCCGCGAGGAAGCCCTGCACCCGGCAGCGGGGTGACGACATGATCGCCTCGATGGCGGGCGGTACGCGGACATGGGACACCAGCATGCTGAAGTTCGGGATGCCGAGCTTCCGGGCCTGATGGACCGTCATCGCGTTGGGGGGCGCCGTCGTCTCGAAGCCGATGCCGAAGAACACCACTTCGCGGTCCGGGTTCTGCTGCGCGATCCGCAGCGCGTCGAGCGGCGAGTAGACGACGCGTACGTCGCCGCCCTCGCCGCGGACCTGGAACAGGTCCCGTCCGGTGCCCGGCACCCGCAGCATGTCACCGAAGGAGCAGAAGATCACCCCCGGCCGGGAGGCGATCTCCAGGGCCTTGTCGATGACCTCCAGCGGGGTCACGCAGACCGGGCAGCCGGGCCCGTGGATCAGTTCGATCTCGGCCGGCAGGAGCTGGTCGATGCCGTGCCGGATGATGCTGTGCGTCTGCCCTCCGCACACCTCCATCAGGGCCCACGGCCTGGTCACCGTGGCGTGGATGTCGTCGAGGAGCCGGCGTGCCAGCTCCGGGTCCTGGAACTCGTCGATGTACTTCACTGGTTGCGCACCTCTTCCAGCGGGTCCACGCCCGCCGCTGCCGCCGCCGTCTCCCAGGGGTCGCCGAACTCCTCCTGCAGCATGCCGAGTTCGGCGAAGAGCTCGAGTGTCTGCCGCGCCGAATCCTCGTCCAGCCGTTGCAGGGCGAAGCCGACGTGGACGATGGCGTACTCGCCGACCCGCAGGTCGGGCAGGTACTCCAGGCACACCTCCTTGACCACGCCGCCGAAGTCGACGGTGGCCATCCGGGTGCCGTCCCTGTCCTCGATGTCCAGCACTCTGCCGGGTACCGCCAGGCACATGAGCCTCTCCTCGCTGTGGGTCGCGCGTTGCTCAGTCGGCGGGGGTGGCCCGGGCGGCCACCATCAGCTGGCCCAGCGCCAGACCGCCGTCGTTGGGCGGCACCAGCCGGTGCCGCAGGACCGTGAAGCCGTCGTCGCGCAGGGCGGTGGCACAGGCCGAGGACAGCAGCGTGTTGGCGAACACACCGCCGGTCAGGGCGACCGTGTCCAGCCCGTGCCGCTCCCGGGCCCGCGCGCACATCCGGTGCACCAGGCCGGTCACCGCCCGGTGGAAGCGAGCCGCGAGCACGGCCGGTTCGACGCCCGCGCGCAGGTCGCGGACGATCGCCGCGAGCACGGGTGCCGCGTCGGCCCCGACCGCGCCGCCGCCGTCCTCCTGTGCCGTGCGCAGGGCGAAGGCGTACGCGGTGGTGTCCCCGTCGGGTGCGAGCAGTGCGGCGCCTTCCAGCTCCACGGCGGCCTGTGCCTCGTATCCGGCGCGGTGACACACCCCGGCGAGGGAGGACACGGCATCGAAGAGCCGGCCCATGCTGGAGGTGGGGACGCAGTTCAGGCCGCGCTCCAACTGCCGCTCCAGCAGGCGCAGTTCGTCGGGCGGGCAGACGGCCGTACAGGGCAGGTCGTCGGACCAGCCGATCCCGGCCGCCCTCAGGTGGGCCAGCGCCATGCGGTACGGCCGGCGCACCGCGGCGTCACCACCGGGCAGCGGGACGTACGCGAGGTGTCCGAAGCGGGTGAAGCGGTCGTAGTCCGCGAGCAGGAACTCCCCGCCCCACACGGCTCCGTCGTCGCCGTGGCCGGTGCCGTCGAAGGCGACGCCGATCACCGCACGGGTGCCGTCGAGGCCGTGCTCGGCCATCGCGGCGGCGACGTGCGCGTGATGGTGCTGGACGCGTACGACGGGCCGGTGCGCCGCGTTGCGGTCGGCCCACCGGACGGAGCGGTAACCGGGATGCCGGTCGGACACCAGGGTCTCGGGCCGCACCCCCGTGAGGGACTCCGCCTGCGCCACCGCGCGTTCGAAGGCCCGCTGGGTGCCGACGTCGTCCATGTCGCCGATGTGCGCCGACAGCCAGGCCCGGCGGCCCGCCCCCAGGCAGAAGGCGTTCTTCAGGTCGCCGCCGACGGCGAGGGCCGGCCGCACGGACAGCGGAAGCGGGACCGGCAGTGGGGCATAGCCCCGGGAGCGGCGGATCACCAGCGGCTCCCCGTCGCAGACGCGGACCACGGAGTCGTCGCACGGGACATGGATCGGCCGGTCGTGCGTGAGCCAGGCGTCGGCCAGGTACGCGAGGCGCTCCAGTGCCTCGGTGTCGTCGGTGACGATGGGTTCACCGGACACGTTGCCACTGGTCATGACCAGCAGCCGGGGGCCCTCCGGGTCGCCGGGCAGGCCGAGCAGCAGATGATGCAGGGGCGTGTAGGGCAGCAGGACGCCCAGGTCGGGGCTGCCGGGCGCGACGGCCTCGGCGGGCCGTGCGTCCCCGGCCGCGTACGACGGGTGCGGACGCCGTCTCAGCAGTACGACGGGCCTGGCCCGGTCCTCGAGCAGGGTCCGCTCCTCAGGACTCAGCCGGACGAGGTGGCGGACGTCGTCCGCGGTGGCGGCCATGACGGCGAACGGCTTGTCCCCGCGCGCCTTGCGGTGTCGCAGCAGGGCGACCGCCGTCTCGTTCGTGGCGTCGCAGGCCAGGTGGTAGCCGCCCAGGCCCTTCACGGCGAGGATCGCGCCCCGGGTCAGCAGCGCGCGCGCCTCGGTGACGGGGTCCACGCCCTCGACGATCCGGGGGCCCGGCTCCCGGGCGGCGAGCAGCCGCAGCCGCGGCCCGCAGGCCGGACAGGCGACCGGCTGCGCGTGGAAGCGGCGGTCGGCCGGATCGGCGTACTCGCGGGCGCAGTCTGGGCACATCGCGAAGCCGGCCATGGTGGTGTGGGCCCGGTCGTAGGGCACGCCGGTGACGATCGTGAACCGCGGGCCGCAGTGCGTGCAGTTGACGAACGGGTGGCGGTGGCGCCGGTCCGCCGGGTCGGCCAGCTCGGCGAGACAGTCGGCGCAGGTGGCCGAGTCCGGGGAGACCAGTGTGCGGGCCGGTCCGTCGGTGCGGGAGGTGAGGATGGTGAACGCGGTGCCGCCGACGGGAGGCATCTCCCGGTGGTGGACGGACTCGACGCGGGCCAGCGGGGGCGCCTGGGCGGCGATCCGGTCGCAGAAACGCGCCACGGCCGAGGCGGCGCCCTCGACCTCCACGACGACGCCCTCCGGGGTGTTGGTCACGTGTCCGGCCAGGGCGAGTTCGGTGGCGAGGCCGTACAGGTAGGGCCGGAAGCCCACGCCCTGCACCACCCCCCGGACGGTGACCCGGCGGCGCAGCGGAAGGTCCTCGGCGACGGCGGCCGACGGCGGAGCGCTCACGAGCGGGTGGGCGCGAGGCCACCGGCGTCGGTCTCGCCGGCATGGGTGTGCGGGTGCGGGTGGCCGTGAGGGAAATCCGGCCGGCCGGCCATCACCGGCGCGTGCGGGGGCGCGCCCTCCGCGGCGGCGAGTGCCCGGTCGAGCAGCACGCCCACGCCCGTACCCCGGCGAGCCGAGGTCAGGATCACCTCGACGCCCGGGTTGACCTGCTGCACGTTCGCGCGGAAGGCGATCTCGTCGAACTCCACGGCCTCCGCGATGTCGGTCTTGGTGACCACGACCAGGTGGGCGAGACCGAACGCGGTGGGGTACTTGAGTGGCTTGTCCTCCCCCTCCGTCACCGAGGCGAGGACGACTCTCAGGGTCTCCCCCAGGTCGTAGGAGGCGGGACAGACGAGGTTGCCGACGTTCTCCACGAACAGCAGCCGGGTGCCGTCGGGCAGCCACCCGTCCAGGTGCCCGGCGAGCATCCCCGCCTCCAGATGACACAGTCCGTCGGTGAGCACCTGCTTGACCGGGGCGCCGGACCGGGCGAGCCGTGTCGCGTCGTTCTCGGTGGCGAGATCGGCGGTCAGCGCCGCGACGGGCACGGACCGCTCCCGTGCCCGCAGCAGCTCACTCTCGAGCAGGGCGGTCTTGCCGCTGCCCGGACTGGACAACAGGTTGACGACGGTGGTGCCGTGGGCCGCGAGGCGGGCGCGCAGCGCGTGGGCACTCGCGTCGTTCTTCGCCAGCACGGCCTGCCGCAGGTCGACGACACGACACATGGTTCAGCACTCCTCGGAGATCGGTTCGCGGGTGGGTGCCGGTGTGGCGTCGTCGGTCTCCCACTGCACGGCGGCGATCCGCAGTTCCCGGCCCGCGAGCAGATCGGTGCTCGTCCCGTCGCAGACGGGGCAGGTCAGCCGGGGCGGCATGCCGACGGCCCATTCGTGTGCGCAGGGCGTGCAGCGGGCCCGCCCCGGCACCTCCTCGGTGATCAGTTCGGCGCCCTCCAGCAGGGTTCCGGCGCAGACCAGTTCGAAGGAGAAGGCGAGCGCGTCGGCCACGACGCCGGCCAGTTCGCCCACCTGGAGCCGTACCGATCGAACCGCCGTGACATCGCCGGCCCGTTCGGCGGCCTCTGCCACCTGGTCGACGACGGCCATCGCGACGGACATCTCGTGCATGGGTCTCCGTCCTTGTGCGGCCTGCCTCCGGTCGGCCTTCATTAGAGGCGTGCGCCGCCGGGTGGTAAGGCCCGGCACGCCGTCACCGGCCGGCGGGTACGCCGTTCGACGCAACCGCGCGGGCCTGCCGGTGGTGGCCTCGGTTCACATCCGTCGGATCCGCAGGTAGCGCCTCAGGTCGGGGAACACCTCGATGCCGAGGGCGACCAGGGCCGCCAGGGCCGCTCCGCCGATGACGATCGTCTTCTTCATCCGTCTCTCCTCATGTCGGGGTCCCTCCGGCCGTGGCCCGCGGCGCGGACTCTCCCGGCGCTTCGTCCAGCAGCAGCTCCTCGATCAGCCGGACGGCCTCCGGTACGGCGTCGGAGACCGGCGCGCTGAGACCGATGCCCTCCTCGACCGAGGCCGGTTCGCATCCGACGACCAGGACGCGGCGTGGTGGCTCGCCACCGGTCCCGGCGCACAGGGTGCCCAGCAGCGCCAGGACGGTGTCCGGGGTCATCCGGTGGCCGTCCAGCGCGGGCGGGCCGGGCGACCGGCTACCGCCGCCGGTCTCGTGTTCGATCACGTACAGCGTGCCGGGGGCTCCGCCGCGCGCCGTGGCGTCCACCAGGACGAGGGTGTCGTAGCCGTCCAGGAGCTGGTAGGCGAGGTGCACTCCGCGCACCCCGATGTCCACGACCTCGGTGTGTCCGGGCAGGTCGCGCTCGGCGAGGCGACGGGCGGTCTCCACGCCGAAGCCGTCGTCCCCGAGGAAGATGTTGCCGATGCCCGCGACGAGCGTCCTCGGAACCGCCGGTGGGGACGGGTTCATGCGTCGTCCTCCAGCGGGGTGACCTCATCGGGCTGGAAGTACAGGAACCGGCCCTGCTCGCGGCGGATGTCGGCGCCCGGGTCGCCCTCGACCGTGACCGCCAGGTGCACACCGCCGTCGACGTCGTGCAGCACGGCCTCGACCCTCGCGGTGCGGCCGCGCAGGAAGATGTCCTGCGCGTCGGTGCGCCGCAGGCCCGGGCGCAGCTCGACGCGGCTGCC
The DNA here is from genome assembly GCF_042737375.1 of Streptomyces sp. NPDC060000. Taxonomy (NCBI): domain Bacteria; kingdom Bacillati; phylum Actinomycetota; class Actinomycetes; order Kitasatosporales; family Streptomycetaceae; genus Streptomyces; species Streptomyces sp. NPDC060000. The sequence goes on along the minus strand of NZ_JBHWUU010000001.1, from coordinate 232,571 downwards.
CTTGGCCACCGGCCGGCCGTCCACGAGCACCTGATCCCGCGCCGGGTCGAAGCCCGCCTCGCTCGCGGGGTCCCACCAGGGGGTGTCCGGCCGTTGCACCCCGTACTCGTCGGGGAATCCGCCGTCCGGGGCGGTGGGAGCCGGGGCGGTGGGGTCGGGGCCGGTCACCTCGCGCAGGCTGCGCACCGCTCCGTGCAGCCGCTCCAGCACCTCGGCCGGCATCGAGTCCGCCAGCTCGATCACGGCTGCCGCCCGCTCGTCGGTGCCCCGGGCCTCGCGTTTCTCCTCGTCGGTGAGGGCCGCGGTGCGCAGCGCGAGGATCTCGTCGATCTCGGTGGCGTCGTAGAGCGCCCCGGGGCTCTCCGGCGCGATGGCCGGATGGTCCTCCAGGATGATCGGCGAGGACAGCACGAGGTCGGCGCTGCCGGTCTCGCCGGCCAGTACGGGCCAGGTGTGCAGGTTGCGGCAGGCGGCGACGGCGCCCTTCGCCCACTCGGGTGGATCGGTCATCGACAGGAACGATCCGGAGCTGAGGGCCATGAGGAGGTGGGTGGCGACCAGGGAGTGCGGCAGCGCCGCGTCCCGGCCGGCGTCGCGGCCCTCGGACGGTGTCCAGGCACTGGTGTTCTCGACGACGGCGGTCAGCCGCATCGCCCGGTAGGGGCCGTCGAGTTCGCGGGCGGACAGCCGGATCGTCCCGCTGATCTCCTCGCACCGCCGCTGGAGCCGGCCGACGGTGCGGCCGGCCGCGTCCAGGACCGGTGCGGTGTCCTCCCGGGCTGGGCGCCGGAAGGGATGCGTCACTCCGTCGCCGAGGAGCTCGTCCATGGCGGCGACCACCTCTACACGCTCCTCGTTCCCCTCGTCCCAGGGCACCAGCACCCGGTCGTCGAGGCGGAGTTCGGACACGGTCTCGAAGCCGCCGTCCTGGCGGACCCGCTGCACCGTGCGCCGCCGGGCGTGCAGGAAGCGCACCTCGACCGACAGGGTCGCGCCCGCCTTCGGTTCCATCAGGCATTCGGTGTGCTGGAAGTCGTGCTCCTCGCAGTCCGCGCCCCAACGCGGCGGCACCAGGACGCCGAACTGCCAGCGCAGCCGGTTCTTGGCCGCCGAGGCGCGGTACGGGTAGAGCACATAGCCCTCGAAGAGGACGGCGTCGGCCACCTGCCGGGCGAGGGCGAACCGCTGCTCCGTCTCGGAGGCGAACGCGGTCACGGTCACTGATCCGTCCTTCCGGTGCTGCCGGTGAGCGCGCGCAGCGGGTCGCTCCGGGGCAGGTCCACGGCGCCGCCGCCGTCGAGCAGGGACTTGAGGGTCGCCTCCCAGGAGGGCAGCGCGCGCCGGGATCGGTAGGCGAGGAGGGCGTCCATGGTGTCGCGCGGCAGCCGGATCCAGCCGCATCCGGGGAAGTGCTGCTCGACCATCTCCCGCCAGACGGCGACCGGCATCCGGAAGGCCGCCTCCCGGTCCCACGGCACCGGCTCCACCTGGAAACCGGCGTCCCCGGTGAACGCCGTACCGGAGAACAGCATCAGCAGCGGGACCTCGCCTTCGGTGAGGGCGTCGAGGTAGCGGGTCGCCGCGATGTCCATGTCGTAGGTGCAGGGCACGACGAGGTCGGCTTCGGTCTCTCCGGTGAAACCGGGGACCATGAGCGGGACCTGTGCGAACTGCACCGGCTTGAGCGTGCTGCCCCAGCGGGAGCGCTCGCCGAAGAGGTCCGCCAGACCGTCGGCCTCGGCGGACCCGTAGCCGCGGCGGGCGGGTTCGATGCGGATCTGGCAGCGCAGCGCGAGGGCGTGCACGCGGGCGCTGTCGGCGGCGGTGACGCGCAGCCGGAAGACGAGCGTCGGTCCGGCGGCGTAGCGGTCGGCGCGGACGCCGGCGCAGGCGAAGGAGAACTCCGTCACGGCCGCACCGCCCCTTGCACGGGCCGGACACGTCGCGAGACGTCCGCGAAGAACGCGTCCAGAGCGGCGCGGGCCTCGGCCCCGCCGTCGAAGCCCTGCCACAACAGGCGCATCCGGCCGACGAGTTCGTAGCAGATGTCGATCGGTACGAGGTGGCACTCGAAGCGGCCGTCGGTGCGCCGCAGCAGCAGCGCCTCCACGTCGGGCTCGAGCAGTCCGGCGAGACGGCTGCCGCCGAGGACCGCCGTCCAGGTCGCCGGGTCGAGTTCGCTCTCGGTGGCGCCGGCCGGGCTCGGATAGAGGGCGACCAGCCGGTCGAGGGCCGCGTTGCGGAAGAGGAACGCGACGCCGACCGGAATCTGCAAGGCCTCCCACGCGCTCTCGTCGAGGCGGTGTCCGGGGTCGGTGAGGTAGCGGGCCGGGACCGTGCGGAAGCGACCCGCGGCGGCGCCCGGCTGTTCCATCAGCAGCGCGCAGGGCACGCACGCGCAGACCAGGGCGCGTCGGTCGGTGTCGACGAGGTGACGGTGGTCCGCCTGCACCGTCACGGCGCACAGCTCGCACCGTTCGGGCTGCGGAGTTCGCTCGGTGAGGAACCTCCGCAGGCCGGGCGGGCGCGTCGCCGGGGACGCCGTCATCGGGCCCCCGTCGGTGCCGTGCCGATCTGCAGGAGCGTGGGCCCCGCGGGTGTTTTCTGTACGTCGACGGCCCTGACCTCGGGCGCGAAGCAGGCGAGGGCTGCCCGCGCCGCCTCCAGGGCGCTCGCCCCCGAGCCGCAGCCGCAACCGCCGGACTCCTCCCGGGCCCGCAGGGTCAGGGCGCCGCTCGCCTCCTCGAAGTCCACGACGTCCAGGGCGTGTTCGCGGACGCTGTCGAGGGCCCGGGCGATGCGGGTGTCGCGGTCCTCGGGGTGCAGGTCGTGCAGGACCAGGAGGCTCGCGACGAGTTCGTCGCCTAGCAGGGCCGCCACCGGGTCGCCCGGAGCGGCGGACAGCAGGTGCAGGACGCGGGCCAGGCCGGAGCCGTAGAAGTCCATGAGGGTGCGGACGAGTTCCTCGGCCGCCGCCGTTGCGGCCGGGTCCGCGCTCGCGGCCAGCCGGTCCAGCACCTCCTCGACCCGGCGTCCGGTCTGCTCCGCGTCGACGGGCCGCGCCGCCGTGGGGGCGCTCATCCGCCCAGTCCGCTCAGGCCGGTGGGCACGTGCATCGACTTCACCGTCTTGCCTCCGCCGACGTACATGTGGACACCGCAGGGCAGACAGGGGTCGAAGCTGCGGACGGCGCGCATGATGTCGATGCCCTTGAAGTTCTCCGGGGTGTTCTCCTCGAAGATGGGGGTGTTCTGCACGGCGTCCTCGTACGGGCCGGGCGTGCCGAAGGAGTCCCTGGTGCTGGCGTTCCACGGGGTGGGCGGATACGGGTGGTAGTTGGCGATCTTGCCGTCGCGGATCACCATGTGGTGGGAGAGGACACCGCGGACCGCCTCGGTGAAGCCGACGCCGAGACCCTCGTCGGGGACCTCGAACTTCTCCCAGGTCTGGGTGCGTCCGGCGCGGACCTCCTCGAGGCCCTTCTCCGCGAAGTGCAGGGCGACGGCGGCCGCGTACGCCTGGAAGTAGGTGCGCGCGCGGTTGCGCTCCAGCGCGTTGGACCACTTCGGGATCTTCCACTCGAAGCTGGTCTCGGGCTTGGTCATGGTGCGCGGCAGGTTGATGACCACGCTGTGGCCGGTGGCCTTGACGTACCCGATGTCGACGAGCCCGGACAGCGCGGTCGACCACAGGCGGGCGATGGGGCCGCCGCCGGTGTCCAGGGCGAGGTGGTCCTTGCCGTCGAACCAGCGCGGGGACATCACCCAGCTGTACTTGTCGTCGAAGTTCCGCTTCTGCGGGGCGGGGATGGTGTGCTGGTTCCACGGGTGGCGCGGGTCCACCGGGTTGCCGAGCGGGTCGTGGGTGACGAACTGCTCCTGGCCCTGCCAGTCCTCGTAGTAGGAGCTGCCCAGCAGGATGCGGATGCCGAGGTTGATCTCGGTGAGGTCGTTGGTGACCAGTTTGCCGTCGACGACGATGCCGGGCGTGACGAACATCCGCCGGCCCCAGTCCGACATGTTGGCGTAGGTGAAGTCGCAGTACTCGGGGTCGTTGAGCGCGCCCCAGCAGCCGAGCAGGACCCGGCGGCGGCCCACTTCCTCGTAGCCGGGCAGCGCCTCGTAGAAGAAGTCGAACAGGTCGTCGTGCAGGGGCACGACCCGCTTCATGAACTCGACGTAGCGCATCAGGCGGCTGAGGTAGTCCGTGAAGAGCTGCACGGAGGCGATGGTGCCGACGCCGCCCGGGTAGAGCGTGGAGGGGTGCACATGGCGGCCCTCCATCAGGCAGAACATCTCGCGGGTGTAGCGGCTGACCTGGAGCGCCTCACGGTAGAACTCCCCTTCGAGGGGGTTCAGCGAGCGCATGATGTCGGCGATGGTGCGGTAGCCGTGCTCGGCCGCGTGCGGGGCCTCGGTGCGCTCGGCGAGTTCGAGGACCCCGGGGTTGGTCTCCCGGACCATCTTCTCGCAGTAGTCGACCCCCACCAGGTTCTCCTGGAAGATGTTGTGGTCGAACATGTACTCCGCGGACTCACCCAGGTTGATGATCCATTCGGCGAGGTGCGGGGGCTTCACGCCGTACGCCATGTTCTGCGCGTACACCGAGCAGGTGGCGTGGTTGTCACCGCAGATCCCGCAGATGCGGCTGGTGATGAAGTGCGCGTCGCGGGGGTCCTTGCCGCGCATGAAGACGCTGTAGCCGCGGAAGACCGACGAGGTACTGTAGCACTCCGCGACCCGCTTCTGCTTGAAGTCGATCTTCGTGTGGATGCCCAGGCTGCCCACGATCCGGGTGATCGGATCCCAGGCCATCTCCACCAGGCCGCTGCCGTCTCCGGCCGCCTTCGTCCTTGCCATCGTCTTTGCCGTGCCCTTCGTCGCGCGGGGTTGGGGTGTGGGGGGTGCACGAAGCAGAAGCGGGTCACTCGCGGTGAGAGGTCACCAGGGAGGCCGGTAGCCGGTGGTGATCTTCTCTCCGGTACGGCGCCACTTGGGCTCCTTGTCCACCGTCTTCGCCGTGATCGAGCGCAGCTTGCGCACCACGGCGCCGTAGGCCCCGCTGGCGTTGCTCGACACCTTGGCGCCGGGGGGTTCGTCCATGAACGGCATGAACTTGTCGGGGAAGCCCGGCATGGTGCAGGCGATGCAGATGCCGCCGACGTTGGGGCAGCCGCCGATCCCGTTCATCCAGCCGCGCTTGGGCACGTTGCACTTGACGACCGGGCCCCAGCAGCCGAGCTTGACCAGGCACGTCGGCGAGTCGTACGACAGGGCGAACTGACCCTGTTCGTAGTAGCCGGCGCGGTCGCAGCCCTCGTGGACGGTGGCTCCGAACAGCCAGGTGGGGCGCAGTTTGTCGTCCAGCGGGATCATCGGGGCGGCGCCGGACGCCTGGTAGAGCAGATAGGTGAGCGTCTCGGAGAAGTTGTCGGGCTGGATCGGACAGCCGGGGACGCACACGATCGGGATGCCGGCGTGTGACTTCCAGTCCCAGCCGAGGTAGTCCGGCACGCCCATCGCGCCGGTCGGGTTGCCCGCCATGGCGTGGATGCCGCCGTAGGTGGCACAGGTGCCGATGGCGACGACCGCCAGGGCCTTCGGGGCGAGCCGGTCGATCCACTCGCTGGTGGTGATCGGCTGGCCGGTCTCCGGGTTGTCGCCGAAGCCGCACCAGTAGCCCTCGGGCTTGATCGCCTCGTTGGGGATGGAGCCCTCGACGACCAGCACGAACGGGTCGATCTCGCCCCGCTCCCCCTTGAAGAACCACTCGATGAACGTGTCCGAGCCGCCGATCGGACCGCATTCGAAGTCGATGAGCGGCCAGTGGACGGCGATCTTCGGGAGCCCCGGCAGCACACCGAGCACGATCTCCTCGATGCTGGGCTGCATGGCCGCCGTCAACGAGACCGAGTCGCCGTCGCAGCTCAGCCCCGCGTTGATCCAGAGAATGTGGATCGTGGGTGTCTCGTCGGGCGCGCTGTCGGCTTCCGCAGCGCGGACCGTGCCCGGCGTGGCCTCAGTCATGGGACCGCCTCCTGGGGAGGTAAGGGATGAAGGCCTGCATGTCGACCGTCAATGTCTTCGTGATTCTTCGTATCAGCCGATCGGTCGCGATGAGCTGCCGAGCGGGGCCGTTCGGGTGACGCCGGCGGCGGAGGGGACCGGGCCGGTTTCCGCAACCGCGGCCGGGGCGAGGTGCGGCGGGGTGCCCGACGGCCGCTTCTTGTGGACGAAGGAACGTCGCAGTGCGTGATACGGCGCGTCCGGATCGTCGAACGTCCGGCGCATCAGGGCCAGCTCCCGCTCACGGAAGCCGGCCAGCGGCGTCGTGCTCTCCAGCCGGTCCAGCTCCGTCTTCTTCCCGGTGATCCGGACCGCCGTCGCGGGCAGTGCCGCCAGCCGCGCCGCCAGACCGGCGACCTCGCGCGCGAACCCGTCGGGACCGCACTCGAGCACCCGGTCGACGAGCCCCAGCCGCAGCGCGCCCGCCGAGCTCACCGGGAGGGCCTCACGCATGAGCCGGTCGGCCGTCTCGGGGCCCACCCTGCGCGGCAGGGTGTGGGTCCAGTACTCCGAGCCGTGCAGGCCCATCAGACGGTAGTGCGGGTTCAGTACGGCGCCCGAGCGGCACCACACCTCGTCGGCCGCCAGGGCGAGCATCACCCCGCCCGCCGCGGCGTTGCCCGCGACCTGCGAGACCACCAGCCGGTCCGTCGTGGTCAGGACCGCCTCGACCAGATCGTCGATGGCTTCGATGTTCGCCCAGGACTCGGCGGCGGGATCGTCGGCCGCCTCGATGACGTTGAGGTGGATGCCGTTGGAGAAGAAGTCCCGTTCGCCGCCCAGGACCAGCACCGACGTGGGGCGCGCGCACGCCTCCCGGTAGGCGTCCAGCAGCCGTCGGCACTGCTCGGTGCTCATGGCGCCGCCGGGGAAGGAGAAGGCGAGGAAGCCCACGCTCCCGTCCTCCCGGTAGCGGATGTCCGTCCAGGTGTCGTGCCGCGCCCCTGGCGACAGGGGCGCGGGGTGCTCGGGCAGGGGCGGCAGCCGGTCGCCCAGGGCCCGTACGGCGGGCAGTTTGAAGGCGGGCGGCCGATCGACCACGCGCCGGGGCCGCAGTTCCGGGATCCACACGGCGCCGTCCCTGGTGGCCCGGCAGACCGCGCCGGCCCGGGTCGCCAGCAGTTCCCCGGGGCGGCCGCGCAACACGCTCTCGGGGTGACCGCCGTGCAGGTACCACTCGCCGCCGAGCAGCGTGTCCAGCACACCGGGCTGCGAGTCCGCCGCCCTCAGCTTGCGCAGGACGGTCCGAGTGGAGTCCTCGGTCCAGTCGATCCGCCGCACGCCCTGGTCGAGGTACGGACGCGTACGCAGTGGCGCGTCGGCCGTGCCCGCCGAGTCCTGTCGGCGCGGTACGTGGGTCCCCCCGGCGAAGCGCTCCACCGCGAGCAGCACGGCCTCGAGCGCGGCGTCGGCGATCTCACCCCGGTACAGCTCGCTCTTGGACACCCGGGGAAGCCGGCACGGCACGGTGGCCCACACATCGCCGGCGTCCATCTCCGCGTCGGCCTGGAGGACGGTGACGCCCCACTCGTCGACGCCGTCGTGGATCGCCCAGTCCAGGGAGGACGGTCCTCGGTCGCCCACGGGCCCCGGATGGACGACGAGACAGGTGTGCGCCGCCCAGACCTCCTCGGGAATCACCGACTTCAGCATCGGCGCGACGATGAGCTGCGGTGCGTGGCGTCGCACGGCGTCCGGCAGTGAGGTGCCCGGCAGGGCGAGTTCCACCGCCACCCGGTGGCCGCGGTCGCGCAGTTCGGCATGGACGCGCTGGGTCAGGCTGTTGAACGCGCTGGCTACGAGCAGGATGTGCACGGCTGCCTCCGGGCGGACGAACGGCAGGAGGAGTGTCCGCCGCCGCGATCCTCGGCCCCCGCTGCCCGCCGCCTCCGGCGACAGGCGGTCGGATCATCCGAAAGCGGGCACCGATCCGCCGTCCGGCCTCACCGCTCGCCGCTCGCGGAGGCACCGGCTCATGGGCGTCCCGCCCCCGTGCCAGCCGTGATCAGCCGTCGCAGGGGCTCACCGTCGTCGCAGACCGCTCGTGATGCGTTCCCACGGGGAACGGGTGGCACCGAAGTGGGTCTCGTGCGCCCAGATGTGGGTGCACGACCGGCACTGGAGGTGGAGCAGGCTGCCGGCGTTGGAGAGCAGGTAGCGCCAGTGCTCGGAGCAGGTCCGCCCCTGCTCGCAGGTGGCGCAGCCGCGACGGTCGTCACAGTTCGGGCAGGCCACCCAGGCGCGGCGCCCGACGTCGGCCTGCGGGTCAAGCGGCAGCATGGCCACCTCCTCTTCGCGGGAGCACACCGGCCGAGACCAGCTCGTCGTACATGCGCTGCTGCTCCGCGTCGAGGCCGGAGTACAGCAGCTCGTACGCCGCTTCCTCACCGTGCAGGACGGCGACGGGGTCCCAGTCGGGCCCGACAGCGTCCAGGACATGAGCGCGCCTGAGCAGTTCGTGCGAGCCGAGGTCGATGGTGAAGTCGGCCGACGTGCGGGTGCCGGGCCGGTCCGGGGCGGGCCCGCCCGCGGCATCGGGTTCGTCCGGTTCGCCGGGAAAGGCGCGCTCATGGGGGGACATGCGACCGAACGTAGGTAAGCGGTCCTCGCGCAGGCAAGAGCGGGTGGGAGAAGTCACAGCGGCCCTGTGCGCGGCCTGTCCTCGCGGCGGCGCGGAACGCCCTGCTGCGAGCTGTGTTCAGGTCCATGACATCGGCGCCCGTGACCGGCGTAACCTGGGCGCCGTGTCGAGTGAGCGGGCGGAGCCCGGTGCGGCGGACCGGGTCTTCGGCGCCCCGGACTCACGCGCCGCCCCGGACTCACGCGTCCCGGGCCGTACGGTCCCGGGGTCGCCCGTCGGGACCACCCCGGCGTTCCACCGGGACGGTGTCGGCCGGGCGGTCGCCGCCTTCGAGACGCCGGTCGCCGCGTCCGGGCGTCGTGCGGTCGCGGGTCATCCTGCAGGCTTGGGGAAGCCCGGCGCAGAGGTGCTGTACGAGCCGCGGCTCCCGTCACCATGACGCCGGGAGTGCTGTTCCGCGACGCCGAACTGGACGGCCGGACGGTGACGGACATACGCGTCAGGGAAGGAAACGTCGTCGAGATCGGCGGCCGGCTGAGGGCCCGCCGCGGCGAGGACGTGCTCGACGCCCGGGGCGGAGCCCTGCTGCCCGGCCTCTGCGACCACCATGTGCACCTGCACGCCATGGCCGCGGCCGACCGCTCCGTTCACTGCGGCCCGCCGGCGGTGACCACCGCGGAGGAGCTGGCCGACGCCCTCGCGCGCGCGGCCGCCGACGAACAGGGCTGGGTCCGGGGCGTCGGGTACGGCGAGGACGTCGCCGGTCCGCTGGACTGCGGCGCGCTGGACCGCCTGCACGGCGCCCGCCCGGTGCGCGTCCAGCACCGCAGCGGCGCACTGTGGATGGTCAACACCGTGGGGGCCCGGGCCCTGGACCTCGCCCGCGCGGATCATCCGGGGGTCGAACGCGACGGCCGGGGGCGTCCCACCGGCAGACTCTGGCGCGCCGACGACTGGCTCCGCTCCCGCTCCTGCGGGTCCCGGCCGCCCGGCCTGCGGGCGGTCGGCGCCCGGCTCGCCAGCCTGGGCATCACCCACCTCACGGACGCGACCCCGGATCTGAGCGCCACGGCGATCGACGCGATCGGCGAGGCCATGCGCACCGGGGCGCTCCCCCAGCGGGTCCGGTTGCTGGGAGCTCCCCTGGACTGGGCCGCGCCCGGCGGACCGCGTGCACCGACCGCCGGCCCCTACAAGATCGTCCTCGCGGACTCGGGCCTGCCTTGCCTCGACGCCCTGGTGGAACGCGTCCGGGCGGCCCACGGTGCGGGCCGGGCGGTGGCCGTGCACTGTGTGACCCGCGAGGCGCTCGTCCTCCTGATCGCCGCCCTGGACGAGGCCGGTGCACGGGCCGGTGACCGGATCGAGCACGCCTCGCTGGTGCCCGCCGCGCTGATTCCACGTCTGCGGGGCCTCGGTCCGGCCGTCGTGACCCAGCCGGGGTTCATCGCGGACCGCGGTGACGACTATCTGCGCGACGTCCCCGCCGGGGACCACCCGGACCTCTACCGGGTACGGTCCCTGGTCGACGGGGGTGTCCCGGTCGCGCTCTCCAGCGACGCGCCGTACGGGCCGGTCGATCCATGGCTGGTGATCGACGCGGCGGTTCACCGGCGCACCCGGTCCCGGCAGGTCGTCGGCCGGGCGGAACGTCTCACCGCACAGCAGGCGCTGGACGCCTGTCTCGGCCCGCTCGACGCTCCCGGCGGGCCGCCGCGCAGGGTCGCCCGGGGAGCGCCGGCCGACCTCGTCCTGCTGCGCGTGGCACGGGCGGCGGCACTGGAGCGGCCGTCCGCGGACCTCGTGGCCGCGACCCTGGTCGCCGGTGCCGTGGTGTGGTCGCGCTGATCACGGTGTCCCGCGGCGGCCGCGGACCCGCTCCGCGGCAACCAGCCGTGTCACCACTCGTGCACGGTGTCGTCCTCGCCCGCCTCGAGCAGGGTGGCCGCCGCGCCGATGATCCGCGGGTCGGGCCGGCCGACGACCTCCTCGTCCTTGTCCGCGTAGTCGAAGCGGGCCAGGACGCTGCGCATGGCCTCCACGCGAGCGCGCTTCTTGTCGTTGCTCTTCACCACCGTCCACGGGGCGTGTTCGGTGTCCGTCTCGCGGAACATGGCCACCTTGGCGGCGGTGTAGTCGTCCCAGAGGTCGAGGGAGGCCAGGTCCATGGGGCTGAGTTTCCACTGCCGCACGGGGTCGACCTGACGAATCGTGAAACGGGTGCGCTGCTCGCCCTGCGAGACGGAGAACCAGAACTTGACCAGTTCGACCCCGTCGTCCACGAGCATCCGCTCGAACAGGGGTGTCTGGCGCATGAATCGGCGGTACTCGTCGTCGGTGCAGAAGCCCATCACCCGCTCCACACCGGCCCGGTTGTACCAGGAGCGGTCCAGCAGGACGATCTCTCCCGCGGTCGGCAGATGTTCGACGTAGCGCTGGAAGTACCACTGTCCGCGTTCGCGTTCGGTCGGCTTCTCCAGGGCGACCACACGGGCACCACGGGGGTTGAGGTGCTCGGTGAACCGCTTGATGGTGCCGCCCTTGCCGGCGGCGTCCCGGCCCTCGAAGACGATGACGAGCCGGCGCCCGGTCTCCTTGATCCAGCTCTGCAGCTTCAGCAGCTCTATCTGCTGGAGCCGCTTGTACAGGTCGTACTCCCCGCGCTCCATACGCTGGTCGTACGGGTAGTTCTCCCGCCAGGTGTCCACCGAGGTGCCGTCCGGCCGGATCAGCACCGGATCGTCGTGGTCCGTGTAGTCGACGCGCATCCCTGACAGCAGTTGTTCCATCTCGTGATGGAAGCAAGCACGTTCGTACAGGGGGCGAACGGCGCGCGAAGCCCAGGTGTCCGCTACGGCCAGGACCGAGTCGTCGCGCGGGGCCGGTGCTGCCGTAAGAGGCCGGTCCCGCCGTAGGAGGCCGAGGTCACAGGAGGGCAGCGGCCAAGGTCACAGCCGTGCCCTCTGCTGCTGCCCGGGTCATCTGGCCTAGCATCCGGAGCATGAAGGTCCTGCCCGACGACGGGCTTTCGCTGGCCGCCGAGTTCCCCGACGCCGACCTTGAGCAGTGGCAACGCCTCGTGGCGGGTGTGCTGCGCAAGTCGGGCCGGGAGGTCTCGGGCACGGCAGCCGAGGAGGCTCTGTCCACCGCGCTCGAGGACGGGCTTCGTGTCCGGCCCCTGTACACCGCGGACGACCCCGCTCCCGACCCCGGCCTGCCCGGTTTCGCGCCCTTCGTGCGCGGCGGCCGCGCGGAGGGGAACACGGTCGGCGGCTGGGACGTCCGGCAGCAGCACATGACCGACGGCGCGGTCCTCGCGGACCTGGAGAACGGTGTCACGTCGCTGTGGCTGGTCCTCGGTGAGGGCGGCGTGCCGGTCGGCTCACTCGGCCGGGTCCTCGACGGCGTCCATCTCGATCTGGCGCCCGTCGTCCTGGACGCCGGACACGAGGTGGAGCCCGCCGCACGGGAGTTGCTGAAGCTGTACGAGGAGCGGGGCATCGCCCCCGAGGCGGCGCGCGGCAACCTCGGCGCGGACCCGCTGGGCCACGAGGCCCGTACCGGCCGCTCGTACGACTTCGCGCCCGTGGCCGGCCTCGCGCGTAGGTGCGCCGAAGGGTATCCGGGGCTGCGGGCACTGACCGTGGACGCGCTGCCGTATCACGAGGCCGGCGGTTCGGCCGCGCAGGAGCTGGGCTGTTCGATGGCGACCTCGGTGGCCTATCTGCGGGAGCTCACCGAGGCGGGCCTGCCGGTGGAAGTCGCCTGTGCGCAACTGGAGTTCCGGTACGCGGCCACCGCCGACCAGTTCCTGACCGTCGCCAAGCTGCGCGCGGCGCGCCGACTGTGGGCGCGCGTCACGGAGGTGTGCGGGGCGCCTGCCGGGCAGGTGCAGCACGCGGTGACCTCGCCGGTGATGATGGCCCGTCGCGACCCCTGGGTGAACATGCTGCGCACGACCGTCGCGACGCTGGCGGCCGGGGTGGGCGGCGCCGACGCGGTGACCGTGCTGCCCTTCGACCACTCGCTCGGACTCCCGGACGCCTTCGCGCGGCGCATCGCCCGCAACACGTCCACCATCCTCATCGAGGAGTCGCATCTGTCCCGGGTCATCGACCCGGCGGGCGGCTCCTGGTACGTGGAGCGGCTCACCGACGAACTCGCCCGTGCGGGCTGGGAGTTCTTCCAGGGGATCGAGCGGACGGGCGGCCAGGCGGCCGGTCTGCGCTCGGGCCGGATCGGCCGGGACCTGGCGGACACCTGGGAGGCCCGCAGCGCGAAGCTCGCCAAGCGGCGCGAACCCGTCACCGGTGTCAGCGAGTTCCCGAACCTCGCCGAGGGTCCGGTGGAGCGCGCACCCGCGCCCGCACCCCGGTCCGGCGGGCTGCCCCGGGTACGGCGTGACGAGGCGTACGAGAGGCTGCGCGCCCGGTCCGACGCCCATCTCGCGGCAACCGGATCCCGCCCCCGCGTCTATCTGGCCGCCCTGGGTCCCGCCGCCGCGCACACCGCCCGCCTCGGCTTCGCCGCGAACCTGTTCCAGGCCGGCGGCATCGAGCCCGTCACGGAGGGCTCCTTCGCGGAGAGCGGTGCCACCGAGGCCGTCCTCTGCTCCAGCGACGCGCTGTACGAGGAACAGGCGGCGACCCTGGCCCAGGAGCTCAAGGACGCGGGTGCCTCGCACGTGTTCCTCGCGGGCCGCCCGGGACAGTACCCGGGAGTCGACGCGTACGTCTTCGCGGGCTGCGACGCCGTCGCCGTGCTCTGCGCCGCCCTCGACCGCATGGGAGTGTCCTGATGGGAATCCCCGACTTCGCCGGGATCGAACTGGGGACCCCGGCCGCCGACGCCGGCGCCGACGAGTGGCGTACGGCCGTCAAGCAGGCCACCGGCGGTGACGAGCCGCTGTGGGAGACCCCGGAGGGCATCGCGGTCAAGCCGCTGTACACGGGCCGTGACCTGGAGGGCCTGGACTTCCTGGGCACCTACCCGGGCATCGCCCCGTATCTGCGCGGCCCGTACCCGACGATGTACGTCAACCAGCCGTGGACGATCCGCCAGTACGCGGGCTTCTCCACCGCCGAGGAGTCAAACGCCTTCTACCGGCGCAACCTGGCGGCCGGCCAGAAGGGTCTGTCGGTCGCCTTCGACCTGCCCACCCACCGCGGCTACGACAGCGACCACCCGCGCGTGACGGGCGACGTCGGCATGGCGGGCGTGGCCATCGACTCGATCCTCGACATGCGGCAGCTCTTCGACGGCATCCCGCTGGACCGGATGACGGTGTCCATGACGATGAACGGCGCCGTACTGCCGGTGCTGGCGCTCTACATCGTGGCGGCCGAGGAGCAGGGCGTGCCCGCGGAGAAGCTGGCCGGGACCATCCAGAACGACATCCTCAAGGAGTTCATGGTCCGCAACACGTACATCTATCCGCCGAAGCCGTCGATGCGGATCATCTCCGACATCTTCGCCTACACCTCACAGCGGATGCCCCGCTACAACTCCATCTCGATCTCCGGCTACCACATCCAGGAGGCGGGCGCGACGGCCGACCTGGAACTCGCCTACACGCTCGCGGACGGCGTGGAGTACATCAGGGCGGGGCGGGAGGCGGGGCTGGACGTGGACGCTTTCGCGCCCCGGCTGTCGTTCTTCTGGGCGATCGGCATGAACTTCTTCATGGAGATCGCCAAGTTGCGGGCGGCGCGCCTGCTCTGGGCGAAGCTGGTGCGGCAGTTCGACCCGCAGAACGCCAAGTCGCTGTCCCTGCGCACCCATTCGCAGACCTCGGGCTGGTCGCTGACCGCGCAGGACGTGTTCAACAACGTGACCCGTACCTGCGTCGAGGCGATGGCGGCCACGCAGGGCCACACCCAGTCGCTGCACACCAACGCCCTGGACGAGGCGCTCGCGCTGCCCACCGACTTCTCGGCGCGGATCGCCCGCAACACCCAGCTGCTGATCCAGCAGGAATCCGGCACGAACCGGGTGATCGACCCGTGGGGCGGCAGCGCCTACGTCGAGAAGCTGACGTACGACCTCGCCCGCCGGGCCTGGCAGCACATCCAGGAGGTCGAGGCGGCGGGCGGCATGGCCAAGGCGATCGACGCCGGCATCCCCAAGCTGCGCATCGAGGAGGCGGCGGCCCGCACCCAGGCCCGTATCGACTCCGGGCGCCAGCCGGTGATCGGCGTCAACAAGTACCGCGTCGAGACCGACGAACAGATCGACGTGCGATCGGTCGACAACTCCTCGGTACGGGCCCAGCAGATCGCCAAGCTGCGGCGGCTGCGCGCGGAACGCGACGAGCGGGCCTGTCAGGACGCGCTCGACGACCTGACGCGGGCGGCCGGCGGCGAGGGCAACCTGCTGGAGCTGGCCGTGCGCGCCGCTCGTGCGAAGGCCACCGTCGGGGAGATCTCCGACGCTTTGGAGAAGGTGTACGGGCGCCACGCGGGCCAGATCCGTACCATCTCCGGCGTGTACCGCAACGAAGCCGGCGAGTCCCCGTCCGTGGCACGCACCCGCACCCTGGTGGACGCCTTCGAGGAGGCCGAGGGCCGCCGCCCGCGCATCCTGGTCGCCAAGATGGGCCAGGACGGGCACGACCGCGGCCAGAAGGTGATCGCCACCGCCTTCGCCGACCTCGGCTTCGACGTGGACGTCGGTCCGCTGTTCCAGACGCCGGCCGAGGTGGCCCGTCAGGCCGTGGAGGCGGACGTGCACATCGTCGGCGTCTCGTCGCTGGCCGCCGGACACCTCACCCTGGTGCCGGCGCTGCGGGAGCAGCTCACCGAGGAGGGACGCGAGGACATCATGATCGTGGTCGGCGGGGTGATCCCCCCGCAGGACGTGCCCCTCCTGCTGGAGATGGGCGCGGCTGCCGTCTTCCCGCCCGGGACGGTGATCCCGGACGCGGCGTACGACCTGGTCGAACGGCTGTCGGCCGACCTCGGACACGATCTGTAAGCCCCATGGCCATCGACCTCGACACGTATGTCAAGGGTGTACTCGACGGCAGGCGGGCCCTGGTGGCCCGGGCGGTCACGCTGGTCGAGTCCACCCGGCCCGATCACCGCGCGCTGGCGCAGGGGCTGCTGACCGAGCTGCTCCCGCACAGCGGGAAGGCCCGGCGGATCGGTGTCAGCGGAGTGCCGGGGGTGGGCAAGTCGACGTTCATCGACGCGTTCGGCACCATGCTCACCGCGCTGGGACACCGGGTCGCGGTGCTCGCCGTCGACCCGTCCTCCACCCGGACCGGCGGCTCGATCCTGGGCGACAAGACGCGGATGGAACGCCTGGCCGTGGACCCGGCGGCCTTCGTCCGCCCGTCCCCGACCTCGGGCACGCTGGGCGGGGTGGCCAAGGCGACGCGCGAGTCGATCGTGGTGATGGAGGCCGCGGGCTACGACGTGGTCCTGGTGGAGACGGTCGGCGTCGGCCAGTCGGAGACCGCGGTCGCCAACATGGTCGACTCCTTCCTGCTGCTCACCCTGGCCCGCACCGGTGACCAGCTCCAGGGCATCAAGAAGGGCGTCCTGGAACTGGCCGACGTGATCGCCGTCAACAAGGCGGACGGTCCGCACGAGCGCGACGCCCGCGGCGCGGCGCGGGAACTGGCGGGCGCCCTGCGGCTCATGCACGGCAGGGACGCCGTCTGGACCCCGCCGGTCCTCAGCTGCAGTGCCCGCGAGTCGGCCGGCCTGGACACCGTCTGGGACCGCCTCGAACAGCACCGCACCCTGCTCGACTCCACCGGCGGGCTCGCCGCCAAGCGCCGCGAGCAGCAGGTCGACTGGACCTGGGCGATGGTCCGCGACGAACTCCTCGGCCGGCTGCACTCCGCCCCGTCGGTACGGGCCCTCGCGCCCGTACTCGAACAACAGGTGCGGGACGGCGAGTTGACGGCCACACTGGCTGCGGAGCGCATCCTGAAGGTGTTCGGCACGGAGGGAGGCCGAGAGCCGGCACCGGAACAGCGTGCCCGCCCGGCGGGGTCGGAGTGATCGATCGCCGGGCATCGAGCGACGAGCGCTGAGCGGCGACCGCTGAGCATCGAGCGCTGAGCGGCCGGTCCTGGGCAGTCGGCGACCGGCCGGGCGGGCGGCGACGCTCCTGCTCAGCGGGACTGGCGCCGTCGCGTCCGGGATCAAAGGATCTTCGCGACAGCGTTGCTCTTCCGACCGTATTGTGACGTAATCGAATCTCAGGAACGGATCTTGGCGGTGCCCCTGCCGCGCCGGGAGGAGCGGCTGGCATGCATGGGTATGCGACGGACAACGACGAGGTCACGGCGGCGCCGGGCGGGTTGCTCGACCTCCTGAAGGTCGCCGCCGTGGTCCTGGACGCGCGCGGGCACATCGCGCTGTGGAGCCCCGAGATCGAACAGCTGCTCGGCTACTCCGCGGCGGAGGCCCTCCGGCAGCGCGCGGACACCCTTCTGGTCGCGCCCGGGAACCGGGCGCGGGGCCGGGAGCTGTTCGCCCAGGTCGCTTCGGGGGACCGGTGGGCCGGTGTGTTCCCGCTGCGTCACCGGGACGGTACGGAGCGCGCCGTGGAGTTCCGCACGATGCGGCTGCTCGACGACGAGGGACAGCCCCACCTGCTGGGGCTCGCGACGGACGCGACGACGGTGCGGAGCGTGGAACGGGACCTGGCCCTCTCCCACGGTCTCGTCAACCAGACCCCGGTCGGCATCGCCGTCTTCGACAACGAGCTTCGCTGGGTGGGCGTCAACCCGGCGCTCGAGCGCATGAACGGCGTGCCCGAGGCGGCCGTGGTGGGCCGCCGGGTGGGTGAGGTGCTCCCCGACCTGGACGTACCGGCCATCGAGGCCCGTATGCGGCACGTCCTGGCGACCGGCCGGCCGCTGCTCGACCAGCAGACCATCGGGCGTACGGCGGCGGACGTCGAGGAGCGCGCGTACTCCGAGTCGTACCACCGCATCGAGGACACGAACGGCCGGGTGCTCGGCCTCGCGATGGCCGTCCTGGACGTCACCGAGCGCCAGCAGGCCGCGGCCGAGGTCGCCCAGGCCCGTCAGCGCCTGTCGGTGATCGCGGAGGCCGGGGTACGGATCGGCACCACGCTGGACCTGCGCCAGACCGCGCGGGAACTGACCGACGTGACCGTCCCGCACGTGGCCGATCTGGCGGCCGTCGACATCCTCGAGTCCGTCGTGGCCCACGGCACCATCACGCCCGTCACGGGCCATGCCCCGGCCGAGTTCCGGGCGCTGGCCGTCGCGGCCGGCTACCCCACCGACGCCATCCACGCCGCCGACCCGGTCGGCGAACTGGCCGTCTACAGTTCGTCGCGGATCATCACCCGGTGCGTACGCAGCGCCCGGCCGGTCCTCGTCGGGCGCGTGGACGGGCGCATGATGCGGCGCATCGCCCGGGACGCGAGCGCCGCCCAGACCCTGCACGAGGCGGGTGTCCACTCCTACCTGGCACTGCCGCTGATGGCCCGGGGCAAGGTGCTCGGGACGCTCAGCCTGTACCGCACGGTCAACGAGCGCCCCTTCGACGAGCAGGACCGGGTGCTCGCCTCGGAGCTCGCCGCGCGCGCCGCGATCTGCATCGACAACGCCCGCCTCTACGGACGCGAACGCGCGACCGCCCTGACACTCCAGCGCAGCCTGTTGCCGTCCGCGCCCGCTCAGCGGGAGGGGCTGGACATCGCCGCCCGCTACCGCCCGGCCCTGAGCGAGGTCGGCGGTGACTGGTACGACGTGCTGCCGCTGGGACCGCAGCGCACCGGGCTCGTCGTGGGGGACGTGATGGGCAAGGGCGTCCAGGCCGCCGCGATCATGGGGCAGTTGAGCAGTGCCACGCGCGCGCTGGCCCGCCTCGACTTGCCGCCGGCCGAGCTGATGCGGCACCTCGACGACATCGCCGGCTCGCTCGGCGACGCGATCGCCACCTGCGTCTACGCCGTGTGCGACCTGCGTCGCGGTATCTGCACCCTGTCCAGCGCCGGCCATCTGCCGCCGGTCCTGACCGGGGAAGACGGCACCACCCGACTCGTCGACATCCCCGGCGGTGTACCGCTCGGGGTGGGCGGGCTGGGCGGAGTGGACTTCGGCACCACGGAGCTGGAGCTCACCCCGGGGTCGTTGCTCACCCTCTACACCGACGGACTGGTCGAGAACCGTGAGGAACCGATCGACACGGGCCTCGCCACCCTGACCCGGTTCCTGCAGGGTACGAGCGGCCGCTCCCTGGAGGAGACCGGTGACGCGCTCCTCAGCGCCCTGCGCCCGGAGCCCGACGACGACGTCGCGCTCCTGCTGGCCCGCACCCACCCGGCCGGCTGAGGGCATCGGCCGTGCACACGGCGGACGGGCCGGCCCACCCCGGCCGCCCTCCGGCTCAGGCCCCGGACGGCGCACCGGCACGTGGGGCCGCGGCCGGGGCGCGAGCGGCCCGCCGTATCCGACCCGCCGTATCCGGCGCGCTGCTTGAGTATCCGTACTCAGGCGCGGTCCCGCCCCGCGGCACGAAACTGGGGCTCCGAACGCCCTCACCGGAGGTTCCCACGTGTTCAGTCGTGCCGTCCTCGCCCTGACACCGTTCTTCGGGCGCCTCACCGTCACCAGTGAGATCAAGCTGCGTCTGCCCGCGGGGACCATCTTCGTGGCCAACCACGACTCCATGGCCGACCCCGCCGTCGTCATGACGGCGCTGCGGCGGCTGGACCTGGAGCCGGTGGTGATGGCGACCGCGGGGCTGTGGCGCATACCGCTGCTCGGCAGAGCGCTGAGCCGCGAAGGACACATCCCGGTCCACCGCCGTACGGCGCACGCGGCGCTCGCTCTGGACGCCGCAGCCGAGGCGCTGGCGGGCGGCCGGCATGTACTGCTGTACGGCGAGGGCCGGCTGCCGCGCCGCAGGGACGCGGCAACCGCCGCGCCCGAGGCGTTCCGCACGGGGCTCGCCCGCCTGGCGCAGGCGACCGGCGCGCTGGTGGTGCCGGTGGGTCATGCGGGCGCCCGGCGGATCGCCTCGGGGTCGGCCGCCAAGCAGCTGGCGGGCGCGTTGACGGCGCCGGTCCGGCGTCCGCACTGCCATGTCCACCTCGGCGCCCCCTTGCGGCTCCCCGCGGAGACGGAACGCGGCACGGCGGCCGCCCGCCTCGCCGTCACCACGGCCTGGCGAACAGCGGCCCGCGCGGTGGGCGAACACCCGAGGTAGCGACGGGCACCCGCCCGAGGCAACGGCGGGCGCACGACCCCACCGCGGCTGCCCGAGCCGGCCGCGGCGCGCACGCGTGTGTGCGCCGCGACGTCACCGGACCCGGACAACGGCGCGCCGTGCGCGAAGAGCGGAAGCAGCCCGGGCGGACACCCGGGCGACCCCGCTGCGCACACGCGTGTGCGCAGCGGCCCATACCGCGGCGTGGGCACCCGCCCGGGGCAGCCACGGGCTGACGGCCGAAGTGGCCACGGGCGCACACGCCGGACGGCTCCACAGGGGACACCTGAGCCGGCCAAGGGCGCACGGCGCACACGCGTGTGCGCAGCGGCCGTCACCGCAGCGTGGACCGGCGGCCGGTGCCGTGGGCGAAGACCCGAGGGGCGAGCGAACAACCGAGGGGCGCGCACGCGCCCGCAGCCGCCGTCATCCCACCGCCGACGGCGGTGCCGTGCTCTGGCGGAGCACCAGCCGGGTCGGTACGAGCGTCGTGCCGTGTTCCGAGCCGTCCGGGCGCATCTTGCGCAGTACGGCCTGGACGCAGAGCCGGCCGACCTCGGCGAAGTCCTGGTGCAGGGTCGTGAGCGGAGGCAGGAAGGAGCCCGCCTCGGGGATGTCGTCGAAACCGATGACGCTGACGTCCTCGGGCACCCGGCGCCCGCGCTCGTGCAGGGCGCGCAGCAGGCCCAGGGCCATCTGGTCGTTGGCGGCGAAGACTGCGGTGCAGTCCTCGCGGGCGGCCAGCTCGAGGCCGGCCAGGTAGCCGGACTCCGCCGACCAGTCGCCCCGGACGAGGGGCGGCGCGGTACGGCCCGCCTCGGTGAGGGCCGCCCGCCAGGCGTCCGCGCGGCGCTGCGCCGCGAACGAGCCCTCGGGGCCGCCCAGGTGCCACACGGTCCGGTGGCCCAGGTCGAGGAGGTGCTGGACGGCGGTCATGGTGCCGCCGGCCTGGTCGGTGTCCACGACGGTGTAGTGGTCACCGGCGTCGGAGTCCACCACGACGACCTGGACGTGCGGCGGCAGTTTCACGGTCGCCGCGTCCAGCAGATGGACCTCCATGATGACGATCACCGCGTCGACGGCCAGTTCCTCCAGCCGGGAGAACGCGCCGCGCACCTCGTCGGTGGTGGGCACGGCCACCGGGAGCAGTGTCACCGCGTAGCCTTCCTCGGCCGCCGAGGTCGCGATCGCCTCCAGGGTGCGCACGTTGCCGGTGGTGGACAGCGTGAACGTGATGACGCCGATCGTGCGGAACTCGCCGCGCTTGAGGGCGCGGGCGGCGCTGTTGGGCCGGTAGCCGAGTTCCGCCATGGCTTCGAGGACCTGCTGCCGGGTCTCCTCGTTCACACCCGCGTAACCGTTGGAGACGCGGGAGACGGTCTGCGACGACACCCCGGCGAGCCTCGCGACGTCCGCCATGGAGGCGGTGGTCCGGGCGCGTCTCGGCACGTTGGCCGGTGTTCTTCCAGCCATGTCCACTCGGTGTGCCCACCTCTCTGTCGGCGCAGGTGCCACGGTCTCCCCGGAGGACCCTTGACCATCGTTATCGGGGCAGTGTAGACATGCCGCCATCAGATGTTTACGTAAACATAACAGCTTGCCAAGCCTCTTGCGTGGCTGATGTTTACGTAAACATCATGGTGGCGGTGGGCGTACGGAAATCTCCGCGCAACACTGCCGGGCTCCAGGACTGGACGAGCGAGGAACGACATGACGACGCTGCAACCGCCGGTGGCCGCCGAGCCGCGGCCGGCCCCTCCTCCGGCGCGACGGGACCGCCGTTCCTGGACGGGATGGGGTTTCATCGGTCCCTTCGTGGCGGTGTTCGCGCTGGTGTTCCTGGCGCCGATCGCGTACTCGATCTACCTGAGCCTCTTCCGGGACCAGCTGATCGGCGGCAACCAGTTCGTCGGGCTCGACAACTACACGCGGGCCCTGCAGGACGACGCGTTCTGGTCGGCAGTCGGCCGGGTGGCACTCTTCCTGGCGATCCAGGTGCCGATCATGCTGGGCATCGCCCTGCTGGTGGCGCTGGCACTGGACAGCGGCCGGCTCTACGGCAAGAGCTTCTTCCGGATCACGATCTTCCTGCCGTACGCCGTGCCCGCCGTGGTCGCCACCCTGATGTGGGGCTTCATGTACGGCACCAAGTACGGCCTGGTGGGCGACATCAACTCCGCGTTCGGTGTCACCCTGCCCGACCTGCTCTCCCCCGGCTGGGTGCTCGCCTCCATCGGCAACATCGTGACCTGGGAGTTCGTCGGGTACAACATGCTGATCTTCTACTCGGCGCTGCGGGTCGTCCCGACCTCGCTGTACGAGGCGGCGGAGATCGACGGTGCCGGTCAGTGGCGGATCATCAGCTCGATCAAACTGCCCGCGATCCGGGGCGCGCTCGTCATCGCGACGATCTTCTCGATCATCGGCAGCTTCCAGCTCTTCAACGAGCCGAGCATCCTGCGTCCGCTGGCGCTGAACTCCATCACCACGGACTTCACGCCGAACTTCTACACGTACTCGCTGTCCTTCAACGGCCAGCAGCACAACTACTCCGCGACGGTGGCCATCATCATGGGCGTCATCACGATGATCGTCGCCTACGCCGTCCAGCTGCGCGGCATGCGCAAGGGAGCGTGACCCCGATGAGCACCTCTGTCACCGCCTCCCCCGCGAAGAGCACCGCTCCCAGACTGCGGACCCCTCGCAAGAAGCACACCCCGGGCAAGCCGAAGCGCAATGTGCTGCTGACGGTGCTGATGGCCCTGATGGTCCTCTACACCGTGGTGCCGCTGATCTGGCTGGTCATCAACGCCACGAAGACCCAGTCGGGCCTGGCCGACTCCAACGGCCTGTGGTTCGCCCACGACTTCGCCCTGTGGGACAACATCCGGACCACCTTCACCTACCACGACGGCATCTTCGGCCGCTGGTTGCTGAACACCCTGCTGTACGTGGTCCTCGGTGCGGGCGGCGCGACGCTGCTGGCCGTGCTGGGCGGGTACGCACTGGCGAAGTTCCAGTTCCCCGGCAAGCGTGCGATCTTCGCCGTGGTGATCGGCGCGGTCGCCGTGCCGGCTACCGCGCTGGCCGTGCCGACCTTCCTGATGTTCAGCAAGATGGGGCTGACCGACACCCCGTGGGCGGTGATCATCCCGTCGCTCGTGTCGCCGTTCGGTCTCTATCTGATGTGGGTGTTCGCCGCGGAGGCGATCCCGACCGAGCTGCTGGAGGCGGCCCGGATGGACGGGGCGACCGAGGCGCGCATCTTCTTCCGGGTCGCGCTGCCGCTGCTGGCCCCAGGGATCGTGACCGTGCTGCTGTTCACCACGGTCGCCACCTGGAACAACTACTTCCTCCCGCTGATCATGCTGAAGGACCCGGACTGGTACCCGCTGACGCTGGGTCTGAGCGCCTGGAGCTCCCAGGCACAGACCATCGGTGGCGACGTGATCTTCAACCTGGTGATCACGGGGTCCCTGCTCACCATCCTTCCGCTGATCGCCGCCTTCCTGTTCCTCCAGAAGTACTGGCAGTCCGGCCTCGCCGCCGGAAGTGTCAAGGAGTGACGTGGGCCGCGCCCCCAAGCCCCACATTTGAGCAGTACCGGCACCACCTCCACCCTCACCTGTCCCACCCACGAAGAAGTGGAAGCAGCCCCATGCGCAGAACAACGAGCCGCATCCTGCGCGGCATAGCCCTCGTCTCCACCCTCGCCCTGGGCGTCACCGCCTGCGGCGGCTCGGACGACGACTCCGACACGAAGGCCGTCTCCGCCGGCGACATCCAGGCCGCCCTGGACAAGGGCGGCGACATCACGGTCTGGGCCTGGGAGCCCACTCTGAAGACGGTGGCCGCCGACTTCCAGAAGAAGTACCCGAAGGTCAAGATCAACCTGGTCGGCGAGCGCTCCGGCGACAAGCACTACACCGCGCTGTCCAACGCGATCTCGGCCGGCAAGGGCGTCCCGGACGTCGCCCAGGTCGAGTACTTCGCGCTCGGCCAGTACTCCCTGACCAAGGGCCTGAGCGACCTGGCCCCGTACGGCGCCTCCAAGCTCGCCTCGAAGTACACGCCGGGTCCGTGGAACGCGGTCAGCGACGGTGACAAGGTCTACGGCCTGCCGATGGACTCGGGCCCGATGGCGCTGTTCTACAACAAGAAGGTCTTCGACAAGTACAAGATCACCGTCCCGACCACCTGGGACGAGTACCTGGAAGCGGCCCGCAAGCTCCACAAGGCCGACCCGAAGGCCTACATCGCCAACGACCTCGGTGACCCGGGCTTCACCACCTCCCTGCTGTGGCAGGCCGGTTCGCGCCCCTACAAGGTCGACGGCACCAAGGTCGCCATCAACTTCGACGACGCGGGCGCCAAGAAGTTCGAGACGGTCTGGCAGAAGCTGATCGACGAGAAGCTGCTCGCCCCGGTCAACGGCTGGACCGACGACTGGTACAAGGGTCTGGGCGACGGCACCATCGCCACCCTGGCCACCGGCGCATGGATGCCCGCCAACTTCGTCAGCGGCGTCCCGAACGCCAAGGGCCAGTGGCGCGCGGCGGCGATGCCGGCCTGGACCGCGGGAGACAAGGCGAGCGCGGAGAACGGCGGCAGCTCGCTGGCGGTCCCGGCGCTGGCCAAGAACAAGGAACTCGCCTACGCCTTCACCGAGTACGCCAACGCCGGTGACGGCGTCGCCTCCCGGATCAGCGAGGGTGCCTTCCCCGCCACCAAGGCGGAGCTGGAGTCGGCCGCTTTCCAGAGCAAGAAGTTCGACTACTTCGGCGGCCAGGAAGCGAACAAGATCTTCGCCGAGTCCGCCGCGAACGTCGCGAGCGACTGGTCGTACCTCCCGTTCCAGCCGTACGCCAACTCGATCTTCAACGACACCGTCGGCAAGGCCTACGTCTCCGGCACCAAGCTGGCGGACGGTCTGAAGGCCTGGCAGGACGCCTCGATCAAGTACGGCGGGGAGCAGGGCTTCACCATCGAGAACTAGCCGGTACGCAGTAATCGGTACCCAGTAGTCGGTACCCAGTGATCGCTACGCAGTAAAACGCCGGGCGGCGCGGCGTCCGGGC